>NZ_BTRL01000062.1:0-546 GCF_054771475.1 Bacillus sp. MN7755 | reverse complement strand
TCTTACAGCTTGATCTTGTAATCGTTTTTGTTGCTGTTGTTTTGTTAATCGATGAACAATTACACGAGCTGGCACTTTATCAATCATTCCTACATAAGCATTAGCTATTTCACATGTTTGTCCTGGTTGAAGGGAGTTCATTAACGTCTCCATATCTATCTGTATATACTCTGTACCTTTCTTAATTCTTCCATCTTGAAAATAATCAGGGCTAGGATTTTTTTGATACATACGTGTATTCGACTTGATACGAGAGATATAGTAGGCCTCTTTATCTTGTATATATTGAAGGTCTTTTAAATGAAAATAACCTAAATCTCGGATACATAAATCATTCGCTGTCACAGTTGGGGCACACAGAGAGCCGTAAGTGCGATCATGTTGTTTACCTGGACCTGTATGAATATGTAGGAACTGTCCACTTAACAAATCATACTCAAGTTGAATTTTTATCCCAGCTGTATGGCTGCATCCTCCTGCACCTGGATAAACCGATGAAAATACATCCGGGAGTTGAAATGCAGTTGAATCTAAAATACGAATACG
>NZ_BTRL01000061.1:0-594 GCF_054771475.1 Bacillus sp. MN7755 | reverse complement strand
TCGTTAAAATGTGGGTAAGCCCCCTTTTAGCAAAACCGGAGTGGAAATGATGAGTATAAATAATTTTGTGGGATTGATAAAGGACGAATTATTAAAAGAGGTAAGCATAAGAAGCGAGGATGAATTCGAGCCTGTAGTAGTTAATGATATTCCTAGACTTTGGAAGTGTTTAGGGATAGGTAATTATGCCGCAGTATTCATGCACAGAGAATACAAAGATTGGGTAGTGAAAGTTTACGCGCGAGAAGGAGAAGGAATTGAAAAGGAGTCAGAAGTATACCGCAGAATCGGAAATCACCCTTCTTATTCGAAGCTTATTTATAAAGGAGAAAATTTCATAGTATTGAAACGTTTAAAAGAAATTACCTTATACGATGCTATTCATAAGGGAATTAAAATTCCTAAACAGGTGATCCTTGATATCAATAAAGCTTTAGAGTATGCAAGAAAACAAGGATTAACTCCTTGTGATGTTCACGGGAAAAATGTGATGATGGAAAAAGGAAGAGGTTATGTAGTCGATGTATCTGATTTCTTAAAAGCAAAAGAAGATAGTAAGTGGAGAGACCTAGAAAAGGCATATTTTACATTTTA
>NZ_BTRL01000060.1:0-516 GCF_054771475.1 Bacillus sp. MN7755 | reverse complement strand
ATGATTGGGGTGAAGTCGTAACAAGGTAGCCGTATCGGAAGGTGCGGCTGGATCACCTCCTTTCTATGGAGAATTGATGAACGCTGTTCATCAATATAAGTTTCCGTGTTTCGTTTTCGTTTAGTTTTGAGAGTTCAATTAAGTATTGACTCTTAAATGAGGATATGATATAAATAAATCCTGCAATTTGTATGGGCCTATAGCTCAGCTGGTTAGAGCGCACGCCTGATAAGCGTGAGGTCGATGGTTCGAGTCCATTTAGGCCCACCATACAACTTGGGGCCTTAGCTCAGCTGGGAGAGCGCCTGCCTTGCACGCAGGAGGTCAGCGGTTCGATCCCGCTAGGCTCCACCAAAAAGCTATTTTAGATAGCAAATGGTATGTTCTTTGAAAACTAGATAACAGTGTAGCTCATATTTTTTAATTTTTAGTTTGGTTAAGTTAGAAAGGGCGCACGGTGGATGCCTTGACACTAGGAGTCGATGAAGGACGGGACTAACGCCGATATGCTTCGGG
>NZ_BTRL01000059.1:0-787 GCF_054771475.1 Bacillus sp. MN7755 | reverse complement strand
AATTGGGGTGCAGTTCAGTTTCTCGCTCTTTTTTTATTTGCCATAAACAATAAATAGTGAAATTTAAGCGATTCTAAATACAGTTAGACGAATGTTAGTGTTTCCTGTTGCGGGGATCGTAATCTCGTTAAGAGTAGATTGGACAGAAATGTTTGCGCCGGCAGTTAATGTTTCGATTGTAGTAAATGAAAGTGAGTCGCCTATTAGATTTGAAGAGAAGTTGTCAGTTGCGACTGCTCCATTTATTGAAATTCCTACTCCGAGTGGAGCGCATCCTGGTGCAGTTGTAGAGATGGATACGCTAATTACATAAATACCACCGTTGATAACAGTAACTGTATCTGTGCCGTTGAAGATAATATTGTTTACATTAATTGCAGTATTAAAAATGAAGTTGTTAAATTGGAGTACTGTTTGTTGAATGTTGTTTGTTACAACAATTGTTGCTACAGGGAAGCTAGGTCCAGTAGGCCCAGTAGGTCCGGTAACCCCTATACCAGTAGCGCCCGTTGGCCCTTGAACACCTTGAGGTCCAGTAGCGCCGGTAGCACCCGTGTTACCTTGAACTCCCTGAGGTCCAGTAGGTCCCTGAGGCCCACCAGAAGGTCCAGTAGGTCCGGTAACTCCTATACCAGTAACGCCCGTTGGCCCTTGAACACCCTGAGGTCCGGTAGCACCCGTGTTACCTTGAACACCCTGAGGTCCAGTAGCACCCGTGTTACCTTGAACGCCTTGAGGTCCGGTAGCACCCGTGTTACCTTGAACACCTTGAGGTCCAGTAGCGCCG
>NZ_BTRL01000058.1:0-1273 GCF_054771475.1 Bacillus sp. MN7755 | reverse complement strand
GTTTAATTAGAGCGTTCGCAGTTGTAAAAAAAGCTGCAGCGCTTGCTAATACAGATGTAGGAAGATTAGAATTGAACAAGGGCGGCGCGATCGCAGAAGCTGCTCAAGAAATTCTTGATGGAAAATGGCATGATCATTTCATCGTAGATCCAATCCAAGGCGGAGCAGGTACTTCAATGAACATGAACGCAAATGAAGTCATTGCCAATCGTGCTCTTGAATTATTAGGAATGGAAAAGGGAGACTATCATTATATTAGTCCAAACAGTCATGTAAACATGGCGCAATCAACAAATGATGCATTCCCAACGGCGATCCATATCGCAACATTAAACGCATTAGAAGGTTTATTACAAACGATGGGTTATATGCACGATGTATTTGAATTAAAAGCAGAACAGTTCGACCATGTGATTAAAATGGGTCGTACACATCTACAAGACGCTGTGCCAATTCGTCTTGGACAAGAATTTAAAGCGTACTCTCGCGTACTTGAACGTGATATGAAACGAATTCAGCAATCACGTCAACACTTATATGAAGTAAATATGGGAGCAACTGCAGTTGGTACAGGTTTAAATGCAGATCCAGAATATATTGAAGCAGTTGTAAAACATTTAGCTACCATTAGTGAACTACCACTTGTTGGCGCAGAAGACTTAGTAGATGCAACGCAAAATACGGATGCTTATACTGAAGTATCTGCAGCACTTAAAGTATGTATGATGAATATGTCTAAAATTGCGAATGACCTTCGCTTAATGGCATCAGGTCCACGTGTTGGTTTAGCTGAAATTATGTTACCAGCTCGTCAACCAGGTTCATCTATTATGCCAGGGAAAGTAAACCCTGTTATGCCAGAAGTAATTAATCAAATTGCTTTCCAAGTAATTGGTAACGATCATACAATTTGCCTTGCTTCAGAAGCAGGACAATTAGAATTAAACGTGATGGAACCAGTACTTGTTTTCAACTTACTGCAATCGATTAGCATTATGAACAACGGTTTCCGTGCCTTTACAGATAATTGCTTAAAAGGAATTGAAGCGAATGAAGATCGCTTAAAAGAGTATGTTGAGAAGAGTGTAGGAATTATTACAGCCGTGAACCCTCATATCGGTTATGAAGCAGCAGCTCGTGTTGCAAAAGAAGCAATCGCGACAGGGCAATCCGTTCGAGAACTTTGTGTGAAAAATGGTGTATTGTCACAAGAAGACTTAGAGTTAATTCTAGATCCATTCGAAATGACACATCCAGGGATTGCAGGAGCAAC
>NZ_BTRL01000057.1:0-2279 GCF_054771475.1 Bacillus sp. MN7755 | reverse complement strand
AATAATCGTAAAGAGGAAAAAGGATGAAATAAAGACTGTTTAAAATAAATTTTGGGCGATAATGCCGTCAAGGGTTATATATAAAGTATACGTTTAAATGTTCTTTTAAGGTAAGAATTACCTTTTTATGTTAATTAAGTTGTAGTATGATTAAAAGTATTTTACTTTTCATATAATGTTTTTTCGTTTTTAAAGGATTTCACCCATCAAAAAATCTATAATTAAGGTAGTTAACATATATTTTTTGATAGGTGTGGGGGATTTTATGAAAGAAATATGCATGTTATTAATGGCTGTTATATTATGGGGGACAGCTATTGCACCAACAAAGTGGGCATTAGAATCTATTCAGCCATTTACTTTGTTATTTATTCGTCTTTTATTCGCTGGTGGAATCTGTTTGCTGTTCTCATTTAAACAATTAAAAAGATCAGTTGCACATAAACAAGTCCCGTGGAAAAGAATGAGTTTACTATCTTTTACTGGCGTAGCTGGGTACTTTATGTTCACATCCTACGGTATTTCTTTAACAAGTGGATTGCATGTTAGTATTATTGATGCTGCTTTACCGTTAGTTACAATTCTGTTTTCTGCGTTCTTTTTGAAAGAAAAAATTCAGCTTAATTATTGGATAGGTATTGCATTGGGGGGTGTCGGAGTACTTCTTATTACAATTCCATCTAGTAACGTTGATCAGGAAGTATCTTTAATAGGGGATATCCTTATTTTATTAAGCACTTTCTTATTTGCTTTCTATACAGTATTGCTGAAAAGACCAAACCAAGAACAGTATCTATTAAACAAGGTTTTTACAACATTAACTTTAATTATTGGGGCTGTTATTCTATTACCATTTGCAATGGCAGAAACTTTTTACTATGGTTTCCCAGAAATTGAAACATGGAAGACGGGATTTAGTGTAATGTATCTTGTTATCGGGGCAACGATTTTAGCGTATTGGTTTTGGAATAGAGCACTAGAGACAGTCTCGGCATCAGTAAGTGGATTATATTTAAATGCATTACCGTTAATAAGTATTGTTGCCTCAATTGTTCTATTGAATGAATCTTTAACGTGGAGAATAATAATAGGTGGTAGCTTAGTTTTATTTGGAGTGATATGGGCAGATAAGCAAAAAATAAGTAAGCTATTAAGGAGAAATAACTTGAATAGTAAGGACTGCTAAGCAGCATGCTGTACATAGTTTAAATATAAAAAACACCTTATATATATTAGGTGTTTTTTTATGTTTGGCAAAGATAATAGATTGAAATCAGTATGGGTACTCTCTACTATATCTATACGTATTGAAATCATTTTGAAATATTGTTTGAACGAGTTGTATACATTCGGTATCATAAAAACTTTCGAAAGTAGGGTAGCGAGGAAATAAAGGATCAGTAATATCTGCTTCGCTAAAATTTCCTTTATAGGTCATGGCGGGAGTTTGATGATGCCATGATGTTGAGAACGCATTTATTGGAGCGGTTTTTAATTCGAAACGTTTTTCTAATGCCTTTATTTCCTGATCAAAGTTTTCTAAGTATATATAATTGGTCACATATTCTTCTTCATTATCTATATACTGTTGTGTGAAATGCGGGTTAATATCATTTGCCTGAGCACGATTAATAAATAGATAGTATAGAAATTGTTTAAATGAGAGCCCTTTGGAGGAATTTTCATCTTGATATAGAAACTTTCGGATGGGCTTCCATTGGGGATTTTCTATATAAGGAGGTGCAATTAAGGATACGAAGGAACTGACTGCTCTCTTATAAGGATTACGAACAAGTTTAAAAGTTTCTTTCTGTTTTTCTCGTAACGCTATACCTAGTCGTAGACTATAGGCAGGTGCATTTTTGTATATATCATATTCATAATTATGAATGAAAGAGCTATAACTTAGAGCTGTTTGTAATAAATCAATCTGGTAAAAGAACCACTTGGCAAGAGAAGTACAACCACTTTTTTGGCTCCAAAATAGTATGATAGGAAAATTCTTATGATAATGTGGATTTCTTGAATGGGCATTGATGATGTGTAATAAGGGAGGGTCGAACAATCTCTACACCCCTTTCAGATATTTTAAATATATGTATGAAAAATAAAGAGGAATATGAGTAGCTGTTTCATCTTTTCTAAAAAAGTGAAAGATTAATATTGACTATTACTGAATAGAGGTGTAATATAGAACAAGTCGCCGATGCAATAACGCAGAACACGACAAACGAAATAAAAAAACTTAGTTGACATTAACTAACGAAGATGTTAACATA
>NZ_BTRL01000056.1:0-403 GCF_054771475.1 Bacillus sp. MN7755 | reverse complement strand
ATGTATGTTCGTTATATAATAGAACCATATCGAAATGGGGGTGAAATGAATGATGATCAATAAAGCATATAAATTTCGTATCTATTCAAATAAAGCACAAGCGACACTAATCAATAAAACGATTGGTTGTTCTCGTTTTGTATTCAATCACTTCCTATTTCTATGGGATCATGCATATAAAGAAACAGGAAAAGGTTTGACATATGGTACATGCTCTGCCAAACTTCCTGCCTTGAAGAAAGAGTTTGTTTGGCTAAAAGAAGTGGATAGTATTGCGATTCAGTCATCTGTTCGCAACCTTGCGGATGCTTATACACGCTTTTTCAAAAAACAAAACAGTGCCCCGCGTTTCAAATCTAAGAGGAACAACGTGCAATCTTACACCACAAAACAAACAAATGAA
>NZ_BTRL01000055.1:0-518 GCF_054771475.1 Bacillus sp. MN7755 | reverse complement strand
GATTGCACGTTGTTCTTCTTAGATTTGAAACGCGGTGCATTGTTTTGTTTTTTGAAAAAGCGTGTATAAGCATCCGCAAGGTTGCGAACAGACGACTGAATCGCAATACTGTCCACTTCTTTTAGCCAAACAAACTCTTTCTTCATGGCAGGAAGTTTGGCAGAGCATGTACCATATGTCAAACCTTTTCCTGTTTCTTTGTATGCATTCCCCCATAGGGATAGGAAATGATTGAATACAAAACGAGAACAACCAATCGTTTTATTGATTAGGATCGCTTGTGATTTATTTGGATAGATACGAAATTTATATGCTTTATTGATCATCATTCGTTTCACCCCATTTCGATATGTGTCTATTATACAACAAACGTATATTCGATAGGTAGTGAAGTACCAGTTTATGTATGTCGAACAATTAAGATGGCTTCCTGCCATCCCTTGTCCGAAGCCAATTCATCTCCCACCTACTCACTTCGCGTTCCTTGAGGAAGGAGTCTTCTTGGCTAAAATGATAAA
>NZ_BTRL01000054.1:0-10573 GCF_054771475.1 Bacillus sp. MN7755 | reverse complement strand
AATTGTTCATCGATTAACAAAACAACAGCAACAAAAACGATTACAAGATCAAGCTGTAAGAGAAAAAAAGAAAGGAATGAAGTATTCTCCTCGTAGTAAACGACTCAGTGGTATCAATGTATATATGACAAACACCCCTACAGATATTGTCCCGATGGGACAGGTACATGACTGGTATTCTTTGCGTTGGCAAATCAAAATTTTATTTAAAACGTGGAAGTCATTCTTTCAAATTCATCATTGTAAAAAGATAAAACCAGAACGATTGGAGTGCCATTTATATGGTCAATTGATTGCCATTCTACTCTGTTCTTCTATCATGTTTCAAATGCGCCAATTGCTCCTCATAAAGAAAAAACGAGAGCTTAGTGAGTATAAAGCCATATATATGATTAAAGACTATTTTCTTCTTCTATTCCAAACTATACAAAAAAACACCCAAGAGCTATCAAAGGTGTTACTTCGCCTGTTCAATCTCCTACAGCAAAACGGGCGGAAATCTCATCGATATGAGAAAAAAACAGTCTTTGATATATTAAGTGTCGTTTACAATTGTACCCTGTCTGATAATCAAGCCGCTTAATTCAAAAAAGTGAAACCCGTTAGGGTTTATTTCGTATGCAGATCTTTCAATCACCTACACTTGCCCTTTAGGAAAAAGAAACAATCTCGTCTAAAATTGACTTTGCATAAGCTTAGCTTGATAGCGATGTGGTGCTACCCCTTTTATAACAAAAAATAAAAGAAAAGGTCGATTAATTATGAAGTAATCCCTTAAAGTTAGACAGATTATTTCATTAGGCAACCTTTTGGCTAATAGTTTATATTAGAAGTACAAGATATATATATATATAAGAGGGTACTTTATTAGAGACTGCTAGAATTTTGTAATTAAAAATCTGCTACTTCAAACGGTCTGTTTGGACGTTAAATGGTGAGTAGTTCAATTTAATACAAAATAATAAAAACCAAACAAGTAATTCAGCTAAATATTTGTTTGGTTTTTATTATTTTATATCGAGAAAGACAATCTACTCCAGATATCTAAACTGCTTTATATAAATAAATTTTCCAAGCGGATGTGTTTGATGTAAATATGTTCTGGAGTGATAAATGGTTTTCTGCTGCATTTTCAATAGGGACAGCAGAAAACATGTATCGACCACCCATTTTTTTAAAATGCTCTATATTTAGTTGTAAATTTTCCAGGCGTTTTTTCGAGTTTTTCTTAAACGTATAGTGTTTTCCAAGTTCATTGGTGAAAATATAACAGCGGCCACCCCACTCGTCAAAATACGTACGAATCGTTTTATTTTTCGCTAATTCCTTCTCGATTATTTTACGAAATTCATATTTATATGATAGCGGATAAAAATTGTTATATGTATCAAGTGTATAGAATCCGTTGTACTGAGCGATAGCAGGATGTAAACCAATACTAGCGACACGGTACTGCTCCAAAGGTAAACCGATATACTCTTTTATCTCCTGAAATTGTTTTTCTGCAAAAAATTCCTTTACTGAAGGTTTACTTTGAAAAATAATTTCCTCATTAAAAAAGCCTAACAAAATAATTTGAGCTATTACAAAACTTGTTGCAGCGTGTCTCCATATTTTCCCTTGTAACCATAAAACTTTTAATCCAAGAGCAAATAAAACATAGATGACTAACGGGCGCAAAAAATGATAACGTGCAAAATTAAATGTATCCAAAATATGAAAACGTTTTGTTAATGGAAGCCAACCTTTATAAAACCAAAAAGCATACCAAATTGACAAAGCTATGTTAAACCAGAACAAAAAAACAAAGGCTTTTTCTTCCTTCCATTTTTTCTTAGTAATGATAAAATACAACGCAATAAGTATAGCAGGTAAAATAACAAAAGTATGGACTGTCATGACATGTGTATGTCCTAAAAGGAAATTTTTCACTGTAAGGCGGAGAGATCGCCATAACGATAATGTTGCATGAAAATATTCATCTCTACTGTTAGGTGCAGTAGATAAAAAGAAGGAAGATACTAAGCGATATTCTACAATCATGTAAATGAGCGTCATATAAATAATTGAAAAAAGAAAACGAAAGTTCCATTCTTTTTTTATTACTAAATCCACTAACCAAAGCATCCCTATGCTGCTTAAAAAAAAGAAAAACCCCAAAACAATACTCGAATATAGAGGAATGAGAGTAAGTATGAAATAGTTCTTCCACGATCTTGCTCCCTTTCGAATATTTAAAAATGCCCAAAGTACAAGAGGCATTCCGAGAGTACTAAGCACTCCTGACGCCCAAAAAGGAGTAAGAGCAAAAGCTAATGAAACTCCTACTGAGATGACCATCCATTCCTCTCTAGGTAGAAAATGATGTTTTAAAAGAACATACATCCCTATAAAAGCAAATACTCTTGTAATCGTTTGACTTAATGCATACGCAACCATAGTTGGAAAAAAAGCATATAACCAAACAATACCACTAAATTCCGTACTAAATGCGTTTCTTGATAATTGATTGTTTATCACCTGTGGAATTGTAGCATCAATCGGACCTATTATCTCTTCGCTCCTTGCCAAAATCTTATACCATGATAAATTGGAATCAAGATTATCATGAACGCGAATATGCGCATTTTCTCCGAGAATAAATAAAGGAGACAAATAAAGAATGAGTATACTGGCTGCAAAAACAAGTAACTTTTTTTCTTTTTTATTCTGGTTTAAAAACATTGATTACACCTCAAGAAATTTTTAAAAAGTTTACTTATAAAATTTCCCAAACGAAGGAAATTATCCTTGGATTATCTAGGTGTTGTGATTGTATCCTCATTTTTATAAAAGATATAAGAAAATATATAATAATAATCTACAGTTTTTTGTATAAATCAATGATTATTTTAACGATTTATTAGGGATTAACATTTCAGAAAAGAAAATTGTACGTTTAGACATAAATTAACCGGTTCCCTGTAAGATAAAGAACCGGTTATCTATTTACTATTTTTTTGATGAGATTGTTTCTTGTAATGGTTATTAGTTTTGATTACTTTGTTTCTTTTGATTAATAGGAACTATTTCTCTGGAAAATTCCATGTTTGTCAGGTTTACTTTGGATGGAATAAATGTTCTTGTTGTATTTTGAACACCTTGGAACAAACGTTGGATAGGTCGCATCATATTTGAATTACGCGTTGCTACTACACCAAAAACGGTTCCTAACCCTAGTAAAGAAACCCAAATCCACCCTCTATTATTATTCCGTCTATTTCTAAACAGTTTAAACATTTGCTGAGTTCTTCTTCCAGAATTGAATAATGACATAAAGAAGTTAAGAGTGTTCATTTTTTGCCCCCTGTAAAAATGTTAGGAAAAAGAAGCGCTGAGTTCGATTTCACATGCTTTATTTTGCATTATTTTATAGAAATTTATGATGCAAACTTATGCTAATAGCTCTTCATTTTTTTCCTGAAAATCCTAAGATTTCCTAAATATTTTTTATTGAAAATATGCAAAATAATAGTAATAGAAATTCAAAAGGGAAAATGAAAGCAAATTGAAAAGCTATGTACGAACGATTTGAAATTTTACCGATTCAATATATTACAAATTCACGTGCTTAACTTATAAATGAAACTCACAAGGACAATATTTTACGTGTAAGACTTACCCGTTACAAAGGGAAAACTGTTACTCTTTCTGATGGAACTTAGATAAATAAGAATGATACCTTAGTTAAATTCCATTTACACACTGTTCATTTATTAAATGAAGTGAAGTGCTTTAATAATCATGCTAAAAAAGGAAGATTTATTTACCAAGATGTTAAAAAGGCCTTGCCTAGCCCTGGATCATATATTCAAAATTTTTCTAGGCCAGATGAGATTTAAGGGATAATTAGGATTTCAATGTTAAACAAAGGAGCTGACTGATTAGGTTTTAAATTTGCTTCTATTTCTAATCCTTTTACAAATGGTTTAAATGGTTAGCATTTATACCATTATGTTTATTATCTAATAATAATTAATTTTTTTATTAGGCATCATTTTTTGAAAGTTGCTTTTTTTCTTTAGAAAAGAGCTAGAAATAATTTCAGATTATTGAGGTGATTACATACATGCCAACGTTGAATGTGGACGGTAGTAGTTTGTATTATACCGTTAAGGGAAAAGGGATTCCTATTGTTTTTATTCATCCGCCTGTACTCACTTGTGTAAATTTTGAGTACCAAATAGAGGAATTATCTAAAGAGTTTAAAGTGATCGCTTTTGATATTAGAGGACATGGAAGGAGTCGATATTCAAGACAACCGATAACCTATCCGCTGATTGTTGAAGATATTAAACGTTTATTAGATCATTTGGAAATCAAAAAAGCCTTCATATGCGGATATTCGACCGGAAGCTCTGTCGCATTAGAATTTTTGTTGACTTATGTCGATAGTGCCTTAGGGGGTATTCTAATCGGAGGAATGTCAGAAGTGAAGGATGGATATCTTAAGAATAAGATTTCACTAGGCGTGAAACTTGCAAAAACAGGGGCAGTTTCATTTTTAGCATTGTCTATTTCATGGGGCAATTCAAATACACATAAATTGTTCAGAAAGATGTTTAAAGAAGCTCGAAAAGGAAATGCCCAAAATATCGAGCAGTATTATCGTTATAGTTTGCATTATAATTGCACTGATCTGCTTAGAAACATTGAGCTGCCGGTTTTGTTGGTTTATGGTAAGAAAGATAAATCATTTTATGATCACGCGAAACTACTGCATGGGGAATTGCCATGTAATGAATTAAAATTCATTGATAATGTAAAGCATCAAATTCCTACAAAAGCGGCGAAGGGGTTAAATGAAATGATTAAGCAGTTTGTTTTTACCCGTACCGAGATGAACAGAGAAGAAACTTTTTCTTTACCAGTAAAAAAGTAGATGTCTCGAGAAGAAAGTGAAACTTCAAACAGTGGGGATTCACCCTGTTGGCGTTCAGTACAAATAGGAGCAGCGATGCCCCCACCTATCTTCTTTGATTCCTCTGAACATTTAGGTGAGGGTTTACTGCCTGTTAGCGCGGGCTAAAGATTTTAAAGATAATAGTAAGGATAGTAATAAGGATCTAAAAATATTCTTAGAAAAGTTCGGATTGGGAAATGTCGTCATCAATAACGACGATATTTTTTGACGAAAGCCATCCCCTCCACCAAAACCGTATTGGCGTTCCTGTGGGAGTGATGCTTCCTGCTCTTGCACTTGCACTTCCATTTCCTCTTGTACTAGCATCGTTACTTCTCATTTCCTTCTTATATAATTCCGTCCATAAAATCACTATCTTCTGTTTGCATCAATACATGACAATGCTACACAGATTCCTCTATATCTACTCTTTTATCGATTATCTTTTAATAGACGATTATGTAGTGTTGAAAGCGTGAGTAAAGCCAGAATCGAACCAACTAAGGCAAGCGACATATCCCATTGTGCATCCCACATATCGCCTTGTGTACCTAAAAAGTCTTTAGCTGCCGTTCCTCCCTTTGTTATTTTAAATGCTATCCATTCGATGATTTCGTATAATGCAGCGATAGCAAGCGAAATACTTATACTAATCGTAACTAACCAAGGACCTTCGGTTAGTTGAGTTTTCCGCAATAATATTTCTCTTATCACAATTGCAAAAAAGCCTTTTATCAAATGTCCAAATCGATCGTAGTGATTTCGATTTAAATCAAAAACATCTTTTATCCAATTAAAAAGAGGAACCTTTGAGTATGTATAATGACCGCCGATGAACATTATAATGGCTAGTATTGCAATAATGGTATAAGAGAGAGTGGTGAGACGGAACTTATTGTACGTTGCTATTAAAATGATTAGACCGAGAACGGCAGGAGTAGCTTCCGCTGCCCATGTCGAGTATCTCGCAGGCTTAATAACAGACCATATAAAAACTGCGGTAACAATTAATAATAAAAATAGATGAATCATTTTACTTTTTTCTCTTATCACTTTTTTCACTCCTATTTAAAGGCTTTCTACTTAAAGTATTTGAAAAATCGCAGTTTCGTATACAGAGTACTTAAAACTGTTTGCCTTAGTTTACACTTAAGAATAGCTTTTTAATGAGGAAAGTGATCTTGCTTAGTAGATATTCACAAAGAAAATAGCTATATTCACAGCATGATTCGCTTACCTAAACTTAACTATTATTTTTCAGTAAGAATATCATTTACAGCCTTCGTAAACTGCTCTAAAAGGTGTAGCTCTATATCAATGTCAAGTTAAGAATGCCAAGAGAATATAGGGGAGTTTGCTTTGTGTCTAAACTAAAAATGTACATAACCAGTAGGAGGAGCATTATCACGTTAAACATGTTCAAATTGCAACTATATATTATTTATCTATTTAAACGGAGTAGAATAATAAGAAAGGGCATGTACACTACATATTTCTCTTTCGTGAGGGAATGATATTTATATAACAATTCAAAAATAAAGGAGAGCATCTGCATGAATTATAAAATGTTTAGGGCTATCAATCGCCTAGCTGGTCGTAACTCAACATTGGATACATTTATGATATTTATTTCACAAAAGACTCGATTCTTGTACATTTTCTTATTAGCCTTAATGTGGTTTAGAAACAATTCCTACAAAAAAATTATTTTATTTGCAGGGGTGTCAGTAGGGTTCTCATTATGTATAAATCGTTTTATCCAGTTCTTTTATTTTAAACCTCGTCCGTTTGTTATACATCGTGTGCGTTTACTTATCCCATCAAAGAATAATTCCTCATTTCCTAGTAAACATACAGCCGTAGCATTTGCCTTAGCAACCTCCGTCTTACTTCGTGAGCGTTTATTTGGCTCAATCATGTGGTTCTTAGCAATTTTGACAGGTTTTTCACGTATCTGGCTAGGGCATCATTATCCAATTGATATCATAGGAAGTGCCTTCATAGGAATCTTAACCAGTATAGCTATTGGCAATACTACATATTTATTTAATTCTTTTGTTACCTGGATTATAAATGTATATAGAAAATTAATTTTTGTGGATTTGAAACATTCCTGACGATATCTTTGATAAATCACAGCACATAATTTTGCACTTTTTTTACTAAAGTTACTCTTCTTTGAAATAAATTTTGCGGTAAACTCACAAATATTTAGGAAATCCCTTAATAATTGAATTTGATTCTAATTTGATATAAAGGAAAAAAAACGTTAAAAAAACTTTAGCATATTTTTTTCTTTAAGTAGAAGATAATTGCATAAATATTTCTCTGAAAAGAGCGATAATCACTTGAAGAAAAGAAAATATCTACTTGCTATCATGTCTACTATTTTATCTGTAGGTTTCTTGTGCGGCTGCAATGGCGTTGATGAGAATGAGCCAGATCCAACTGAAGAACCTTCTGAAGAAATTCAAGAAAAGAATAATCAATAACAGGTTAATGTAAAGATTATCATTGGCTTAAAGCGGATTCTTAAATATAGGAGAACCTAATTGGAGTAGAACAATATAGAGTAATCCAATAGAATAAAACAAGAAAAAATACCTCTTATACCTTATTTTATTAGATATGGTACAAGAGGTATTTTCTGTTTATGGGTACATTTCAGAAATTTATACAGTTACTTCTTATTTCCTAACAATTGTCATTGTACCATGCTACTTACATTTTCAAAATACTCATGCTAAGCATCCTGATTTTAAAACAAAAAGTTTTTACATAAACTAATCCCGCAACCAACTAGGAAATCAAAATTTAACCGTTGTCTTCGGTAGTCAAGTAACCGTAATTAAAACTAGCTCCCTGTTTACTTATTATTGAGTAATAAGAATACTTAAGTAGTTTGAAGTAAATATTATAACTGTTACAAATCAAAAGGAGGTCATTATAATGAACAAACAAAGAGCACAAGAGATTGCCGCTTCACCAGTCATGGCTAATGTAACGTATAATGGAGTTCCAATTTATATTCAAAATGTGGCTGAAAATAATGAAACAGCTAGAATTTATCCTCTTAATGAACCCGAGAATGAACAAGAAATTCCTTTATCCAACTTAATAGAACATTAATTGGTTACATGTTACCTCACTAAATAATTACTCAAACATACAAGCACCACTTACCATGGTGTTTGTATGTTTAAGTAATCTTATTTTCTATTTTCTTCTAGCTAATTAGATTAATAAGGATAAAAAACATTTTTGATTGGTGGTAATAATCCTCTTTAATAGAGCAGCAAAAAAAACTACCAAAATTATGGTAGTATTTACTAAATAAATGACTTATTTGAATTAGTTATAACAATGTACCTCCAACGGCACCAGTAAAAATGTAAAAACATGCCTCGCTAGTTTAAGGGGCGCTCAAGCAAGCTTAAGTTCCCTTTCATTAAATTCAAAAGATGAAGAGGTAAAACGTGTTTTTCATGAATGTATGTTAGAAATGGACAGCGTCATTGCTGATTTAAAGGATAGAGTTTCCGTATTAGAACGTGAAGAACCTCAATATAAAGGGGGTTAAGTAGACTGGAGGAAATTACTATGTCTCACCTACCCGAATGGGCGCTTGTCATTCTCCGCTCTGTATTCTTATTAATTGTTTTATTTACTATCACAAAATGTTTAGGAAAAAGGCAAATCTCTCAACTTTCCTTTTTTGAGTACGTAGCTGGAATGACAATCGGTGGTATCGCCGCTCAAGTATCTACAGGGCTAAACCAAAAAATTTTCCATGGCGTCTTTGCCATACTTATTTTCGCTTTGGTACCTTTTTTCGTAGGAATTCTTTCCTTAAAAAACAAAGCCGCGAGAGATTTCTTTGAAGGGAAGTCTACAGTTTTAATAAAGGATGGCAAAATACTTGAGGATAATTTAAAGAAAGAAAAGTATACCAGTGATGAATTACTTGAACTTCTCAGAGGAAACGGAGCCTTTAGCATATCCGAAGTAGAATTTGCAGTCTTAGAACCAAGCGGAGAATTAAATGTATTATTAAAGAAAGAATCTCAACCACTTACAGCAAAAGATATTGGCTTGAAAGTACCAAATAAAAAGGAACCACAAACTGTTATTATGGATGGAAATGTACTAGATGAACCTCTTTCAGCTAGTGGGCATAACCGCGCTTGGTTACATTCTGAACTAGAAAAACTCGGTGTTGTCATTGAAAATGTCTTTCTCGGTCAAGTTGATTCATACGGACAACTTACGATCGACATTTATAATGATAAACTCCAAATGCCCTCTCCTCAAAACAAACCTTTATTATTGGCATCTTTAAAAAAATGCCATGCTGATCTTGAACTATTTTCTTTAGAAACGAAATCAAAAACGGCAAGTGAAATGTATAGTAAAAATGCACAACAAATTGAAGCTATTTTAAACAAGGTAACCTACCTTCTAAAGGAATAAAAAAGGACGTTCTCACAAGCGTCCTTTTCTCAGAGTGTCGGAAAAACCTTTAGGATTTCCCAACACTCTGACATCTTTGTAGATTTTAGCAAATAAAAACAATAAATAATGATAGAAATTAGAAAAATAGCCATTCACCTGCCCCTTTTTGGACTGGTGATTTTTGAATGATAGTTTTACATAAATTAATTATGTGTTATGATTTTCTTAATATACAAAAAATAATGAAATGGGCACGCAGATTAAGGTAACACCGGAACAATACTTGGATATTAAATTTCCTAATGATTTTATTGAATGTGTACAAAAATATGATGGTGGATATCCTACTCCAGGTATATTTAATATTCCAAATCAAGATGAAAATTCACTTAATAAACTTTTAACTTTAGACTCTGATAGGGGTCCTGCCGCATCGCCATCCAGCTAAGATTATACAAGTTTAATTTCACGTGAGGTTTTTTCTTTTTTCTATAGATCCAGTGTAAGTTCTTTAAAGATTTCCATACCAAATAAACCCTATCGGGTTTTAATTTTTTGGGTTACGCTACATGTTTGCGAGACATAGAAAAGTTGTATACGAAACTTAATATATCAAAGACCGTTTTTTTCTCTTATCGATGAGATTTCCGCCCGTTTTGCTGTAGGAGATTGAACAGACGAAGTAACACCTTTGATAGCTCTTGGGTGTTTTTTTGTATAGTTTGGAATAGAAGAAGAAAATAGTCTTTAATCATATATATGGCTTTATACTCACTAAGCTCTCGTTTTTTCTTCATGAGGAGCAATTGGCGCATTTGAAACATGATAGAAGAACAGAGTAGAATGGCAATCAACTGACCATATAAATGGCACTGCAATCGTTCTATTTTTATCTTTTTACAATGATGAATTTGAAAGAATGATTTCCACGTTTTAAATAAAATTTCGATTTGCCATCGCAAAGAATACCAGTCATCTACTGTCCCATCGGGACAATATCTGTATGGGTGTTTGTCATATATACATTGATACTACTGAGTCGCTTACTACGAGGAGAATACTTCATCCCTTTCTTTCTTTTTTTCTTACAGCTTGATCTTGTAATCGTTTTTGTTGCTGTTGTTTTGTTAATCGATGAACAATTACACGAGCTGGCACTTTATCAATCATTCCTACATA
>NZ_BTRL01000053.1:0-3198 GCF_054771475.1 Bacillus sp. MN7755 | reverse complement strand
CTTCTTGGCTAAAATGATAAATGATTCTACTGACTATTTAAAAGAAGCATAGCTCCGGATAAGTTTTTTGAGATCGTAAACAAAGAAGACCATTTAAAGATTCATCCAATCCCCTTACATGCCAGATATAAAATAAGATTTTCACAGTTAAAGTAGATTCCCTCACATACCTCAATGTTTATAAGCATAAAAAAGACTGCAGCTATTAAGCCGCAGTCTATAAAATTCAAAAATACATCGCAAACTCAAATTTTAAGAAAAATACAAAGAAACCGCCCTTATAGGCAGTTTCATATGCAGCAGTGTATTCTTAAAAAATGAAACCTATTTTACCAAAAATTTTTCTAACTTTTTATCGATGATTCTCTATATTTCCATACGTTTCATATGACTTTTGCTGTACCATCTCACTATTAACAAAATAATGTCAGGCTCATAATGCTTCTACTTGAACAAATCTTTTGTTTCCATACCGATCACACACCTTTATAGAGTAGTAGTATCCGTATGTTCAAGTTTAATAGATTTTTTGCACAGACCATTTTTCTTATATTTTTTTAATAACCCTATTAAGTTTTTGTAAAATTCACCTTTTGTTTTTACACGATTAAACTGATCCGGATTAATATTAGCTTTTTGAGAAAGTGCTGCAATCTCTTCTTTTGTAATTGAATCTTTAGTATTTATAGATGCTACATTTGTATATTTTCCATCTTCTGTTTTTGGAATTTCTAGTATCCCTTTATTTACAAGATCCACTACAGCCTTATGCTCTGAAGAATGTGTATCTACACCAGTAATTTTCCAATTATGCATAACTTTTGGCGTGTATACACCATTCTTTACCTCTTTTAAATATGTAATAGCAAGGTTACGGATGGTTCCACCTGTTTCTCCAAATGCATTCTCTTGTTTAGATGACCAAATTTGTTCAAACTTACGCCCCTCTAAAGCTCCACCTTTTGCCTGAAGAGCCTCCATTCTATATGCATTCATTCCCAGTGTCATAACATCGCTCATTTTGATTGGTTTATTTGTACGAATAGATCGTAGATTTGTAATTCTACTTCCATATGGTTTTGTTAAGTCAATTTCGTATTTTACGCCACCAAAGAAATCATTCGTACTGTATTTAGACGCACGGCGGGTTTTATCAAAGCTAACGGTTACATCTCCTGCACGAGATGAGTTAAAATATCCTGCCGCCCATTCCATGTAGTCTTTTAAATCTTTCCCAGTTACCTTATATACTGTAATTTCTCCCAATGCATATTGATAATTATATGCAATATCTTTCTTCTTAATAGGACCTACATCCAAACGGGCATAGTCGTTATCAATTTGATGGGCTACTACATCTGCCTTGCTGTAATAGAGCATGACTTCATGAAAGAAATCTGATAAAGGTGTCTCTTGAATTTGAACACTTGGAATACCCTTTATTTCATTTTCAGGAACAAGATTTCTACCCTTTAATTGAGCGACTACAACATTTGCATCTCCTCTCGCATATTCGTGAAAAGGTGTTAATGTTTCTTCAAGTGTAGGATCAGATAATACCGTTGTTCCATCTGCATTTTTTACAGGTATAGCTGTAGCTGTTTTATCTTTTAAAACCAACTTCCCATCTTGCTTTGTAAAAGTAAGGTCAATACGCGAGATATGCGTTCCATATTTATCTGGTTCTGTAATAATAACACCATTTACAACTTCTTTTTTAACAAGTTTATGCATATGAGCTGCAAAAATAGCGCTTAGTTCCGGACAAGCATTCGCCATATCTTGAACCCCAGTACCAGGGATTCCATTCTCATTTTCTAGTCCCATATGCATAACCCCTACCATTACATCTACTTTACCCTCTAATTCTTTAATTGCCTTTTTTGTCTCTTCTACTGGATTTTTCACCACTAAACCATCCAAATGATCTGTCCCTTTTTCAAAATCACTAATCATTGGTGTATTCATACCAATAATTCCAACTTTAATTCCACCTTTTTCAACAATCGTATATGCAGGAAGAAAACGCTCTCCATTTTCCTTATAAATGTTTCCTGCTAACATCTTTCCCTTATATTGCTCACTAACTTTTTTCAATGTATCTAATCCAAAGTTAAATTCATGATTTCCAAATGCCCAAGCATCATATCCCATTGTGTTCATCGCTACCATCATTGGAGATTGTGGCTTATCATTGAATAATTCTACTGAGTTTCCTTGAATTGTATCCCCGGCATCTACTAATATGGTATTCGGATTTTCTTGACGTACTTTCTTTATAACCGTATAAAGCTGTGTTAAACTTCCACTCATATTTGCACCATCAAGCGCATAATCCCAAGGCATAAATCTACCATGAATATCTGCAGTACCCAATAATGTAATATTAACATCAGATTCTTCAGCTTTAGAGATAGCTGGTTTGACTGTTACTGCTGTTACAAGAAGCATAAGAATTACAAAATAACATACATAGTTCTTCCATTTCATTTTTTGCATAATAACAATATTTCTCCCCTTTTTGTACTGTCATAAAGTTGCTTGAACTTTAAAAATGTAACTTATTATTCGGAAAACTTCAACTATAAAAGATAATTTTGGAGATAGTACGTTTAGCATCTTGAATCTCTCTGACCATCTTCATAAGATTTTCATCCCTCTGATTTAACCTTTTTCTATTCTTCCATTACGATTTTTTCACTCTTTTTCTTTCTTATAAAACTCATTTTCTTCTTTCTCCATATCCTCTTCCCCATAAATTCCAATTCTACATGAATCTTTTATTTCGCATCACTTCAAAAGGTTAAATTCGCCCGAAATGATATGGTGACCCCTAATAGAAAAAAGCTCATTCCTTATATACAAATAGATATGGAGTGAGCTTTTTGGGTTACCAATAAGTGGGGTTATATTAACTTTAATATTTTATACAAGAATTGGGCGAGTACCGTTACAAAGAGTGGACAAGCTGCATTTATTAATATTGTACAAGCTATTCTATGAATGAAAGGAGGTTAGTTTAAAACATGCCTAAACCTCATCCTCGTAATCCAAGAAAAAATAGAAATCGCAATTATGAAGATTCTAATGATCGTTCCTACAACCAAAACCAAATGGACTATATTCCTTTTGTTAATAATGTGAATGTGAATGTAAATGTAGATTACTATACACCGCCAACTACTCCACCAACTACTC
>NZ_BTRL01000052.1:0-12035 GCF_054771475.1 Bacillus sp. MN7755 | reverse complement strand
TCCAGGGATTGCAGGAGCAACTCTTTTAAAGAAAAATTAAAAGAAGAGGGGGACAAGCCCCTCCTCTTTTTTACAATATAGGGATGTTATATGTGAATAGAGGTAGGGAGGTTATAAGTAAGTATACAGTGGCGTCTAATGGTTCATAGAAACAAAATTAAGAGGAGCAGAAATATGATTTAAATAAAGAGGATTTATTAAAACATCCTATCACATTAACAACAAGCTTACATGAATTTTTATAAAGAACTATGACCAACCATGAATAAATAGTTGGCCATAATTATCTTAAAGATCCATATCTTTTAATCCGGGACTATGCTCATTTGGCATTTCAGGAAGCTCTGGTACAGGAAAACCTTTTGGCGGGTCAGTTACTGTTAGTGTTCCTTTGTTTCTACTTGGTGATTCACCTTGGAATATTTCTCCCATTCTTGTTGGATCTAAACTAAAATTAAATTGTGCGTTATGGAACCCCATGTCTACATACTTTCTGCACTCTGGGTATTTATTAATATCATAGTTCGGCACAGGGAAGAGTTTCCCCCATTCAACCCCAAGTGTCTCTAAAGCTTTTGCAAAAGCATTTTGATGTGCATTATCTCGTACAATTAAAAATGCAAGTGTTTCTCTAAAGGTTTGATTGGAACTCATTTCATAAATTCTAGTTTTTTGAAGTACACCTGTAGATTCAAGTACGACATTATCTAATAAATCGCTAATTAAGTTTCCATGACTATATACCCAAGATCCATTCCATGGGTTACCAGCTGCATCAACAGGTAATGAACTTTGAGCACCTACAATAAAGTGATGAGGATTTGCATGTTTAACCGCTTCGTCAAGTGGTGCTGTGTCAATACCAGCATTTCCTGGCGTAGGTTCACCAGATCCAGTTAATAGTTGATTAATTGTATGTTGTACAAGTTCTACATGGCTTATTTCCTCTAAAAAAACACCTCGAAGTAAATCACGATATTGCTTCTCTTTACCTCTAAAATTTGAGCTTTGGAAGAAGTATTGCATCATTGTACGCATTTCACCATAATGCCCACCTAATATTTCTTGTAAAACTTTTGCAGCAGCTGGATCTGGTTTATCCGGTTTAATCATATTAATTAGTTCCTCTTTATAATAAAACATGAAGTACACCTCTTTTTAAGATAGTTAACATTGTTATAGTTTCCAATAATAGGATGTTTATTACTTATATTTCTCTTTTCTCTGATTGTGGGTTTTTCCTCAAAAATGTGAAGGTGTGAAACAACCATTTTAAATTTGAGATGAGTGTGGGGAGATTTGAACTTGTATTGCTTTTAAATAAAGTCACGGTGTTATTAAAAAAAGAAGCATTGTTTTGAAGAAGGACGAGATGTTTATAAAAAAGTTACCATGATTTACTCCTTTGTGTTAAGTGACAAGAAAGTTGTTTCATTAAAAGGCCATTTTGTGAAATAAGAGGAAAGGTCTCATTCTCAATTTTAATAGACATTTTAATTCGCGTACTGATAGAATAAGCAGAAATATAATATAGGTGGGATGGAATTGAGAAAAAGATTAGGCTGCTTACACGCCCATTATTCGAATATAGAATATATAGAAAATGCACTTTCTTCATTTAACATTGAATTAATACATTTTGTTGACCCGGCATTAATGTATCGAGTTACATCAAATGAAAATTTCCTAGAATCAGATGCTCAACTGAAAGTTAAAGAGCAAATAGAATGGATTGCCCAATGTAATGTTGATGCTATCCTTATTACTTGCACAAACTATATTGCAATTTTACAGGAAGACCAACTCTCAACATCAGTGCCAATTATTAAAGTTGATGAACCTTTCTTTGATTACATCAGTAATATACAGCAACCTCAGACAATTCTTTTTACAAATCCTGCAACTGTTGAAGGTACAGTAAAACGTCTTAAACATCATGCTAATAACTATCAAAAATCTTTAGATTTAGAAGTTATTGTTATAGATAGTACTTTTGAATTGATAATGCAAGGGCTAAAAGAAGAATACAACCAAGAAATTACAAAGTCCTTAAATCAAATCATTAAAGATGAAAAGAAAGTTATCTCCGTTGCTCAATTATCTATGGTTGATGCATCTCAGCAAGTTGAGTATAAAACATCTAAGACTATTATTAATCCATTGAATACATTAGTATCTTACATTGTTAATCAATTAGAATTAGAGAAGAAAAATCAGTTATAAACTGATTTTTCCTTCAGTTAAAGGGCGTTTTAATTGAGCAAGGATCACAAAAATTATCAAACTTTTTTATAAAAGGATGATTCAATTAAATATAGAAAAAGCGTGTTTTAATCAAAAAAATTTTCAAAACACGCTTTTTCTATTTGTTCTTTTATCAAGGTTTATTAAATTAATTCAATCAAGCCTTATACAAAAGCTACAACTTGCATTTTTTGTATAATAAAGAGGGCATAAAAGAAGGTAGGATGTAATCAAAAATAACTACTAGTTTTGGGTGAAAAAGATAAGGGCATGGATTTTAATCTTATCTTTAGCTTTAAGAATAGTTAAAAATAATCATTTAAAAAGGATGTATTTTCAAGGCTTCAAAATGACTTTTATACAATCATCTTCCCGGTTATTAAAAATTTGATAACCATAGCTCGCTTCTTCAAGGGGGATTTTGTGTGTAATAATCTCTTTTGGATCGAATTCTTTGTTTGTTATTTTTTCAAATAGTTCCGGCATAAAATGAATAACAGGTGCTTGTCCCATTTTCAGATTAATATTTCTAACCCAAAATGCTCCGAGTGGAAATGCATTATAATTACCACCATAAACACCAGTCATTTGAACTGTTCCATATTTTCTTACGGCTTTCGTAGCAATTTGAATAGGACCGAGGGTACCACCTTGTAGTTTTAATTTTTGTTCCAGAAATTCTAGGGGTGATTTTTTACCATCCATGCCCACGCAATCAATGACTACATCCGCACCGCCATGTGTGATTTCTTTTAAATGTTCTCCCATATCAGGAAATTTTGTAAATTCAAATACCTCAACATTGTTAATCTTTTTTGCATAATTTATTCGATAATCTAAGTAATCGACTGCGATTACGCGTTTAGCACCTTGTATCCAAGCGAATTTTTGTGTCATTAATCCAACAGGTCCACAACCAAGGACAATAACAGTATCACCTGGTTTAACACCTGCATTTATTACACTCCAATAGGCTGTTGGCAAAACATCCGATAAAAAGAGTAGGGATTCATCTTCAAGTTCGCATGATTCCGGTATAACAAATGGAGTGAAATTTCCAAAAGGAACTTTTAAATATTCAGCTTGTCCGCCCGGATGGTTACCAAATTTCTCTGTATAACCAAAGTATCCACCAGAATCGTAATGAGGGTTCGAGTTATCACATTGACTTTCCATTTCGTGTTGGCAATAAAAACAATGTCCACAAGCAACATTAAAGGGGATAACAACACGATCTCCTTTTTTCACTTTAGTAACATCTGGGCCCACTTCTTCAACAATTCCCATTGGCTCATGGCCAATAATGTATCCTTGAGGTAAAGGCATGTTACCTTGATATAAATGTAAATCAGAACCGCAAATAGCGGTTGAAGTAATCTTTACAATAATATCATCTTTTTTCTCTAACTTTGCATCATCCACTTGTTTAACCTGTACTTGGTTTGGTCCTTGATAGGTTACAGCTTTCATAATTTTATATCTCCTTTTGAATCATTTCTCAAGACATACTTCATATGTATCTCTTTATACAACAGAAACCTTTCTTACACTCATTACAATGGGAATACACATAGTGTTGTTATGAATATGAAAGTATTTTATAGCAACTTTTTTCTCATTACTTTTAGCACTATTTTAAGAAGAAACCCAATATTTATGCATAATCTAATTCCCATAAAAAGGATAACTATTTTTTCATAATTCGTAGCATATTAATAACATCGGAGGTGAAACGATATGACAAACAATAACAGTGGAAGTCGTAATGAATTGTTAGTTCGAGGTGCTGAACAAGCTCTTGATCAAATGAAATATGAAATTGCACAAGAGTTTGGTGTACAACTTGGTGCAGATACAACAGCTCGTTCAAATGGATCTGTTGGTGGTGAAATTACAAAACGTTTAGTAGCAATGGCTGAACAACAACTTGGTGGTAGAGCTAACCGCTAAGTAAATCGGTATAAAATATAGCAAATATGTAAATCAATTTCTTTTGTGAATGTATAAAAGCAAACCCTTATAGTAAATGAATTCTCACTCAAAGATTATTGATAACCTTCTTTCATAATCTTTGGGTATTTAATTTGTAAACTACTTTCCTAAACAATAAACACGTGGTGTTGGAAAGGTGTTTTCCATGCATAGTAGAAAATCTTTTGCAGGAAAAAGCATACTTAAAAATTTGATTTCAATATTGAAATCAATATTTATCATGATATTTTCGAAAGGGAGGAATTTAAAAATGGGTATATTAAGTGGAAATCCTCAAAATGAACCTTTACATTACGGAGAGATATTTGACATTTGGAGTTATCTTCTTGCTGCACAGGGTGCGATTGCAAGCCATCAAGTATTTATGAATCACACAGGTGATGAAGATTTGAAGAAGTTTTTAGAAGGCTTAATTGAAAATGATATGAATTCGGAAATAGAAGAGTTAAAAACTCTTTTAAAGGTTAATGGGGTAGCTTTACCGCCTGCTCCGCCAGAACGACCAGTTGCATCTATCGAAGACATTCCTCCAGGAGCGCGTATTAATGATGCTGAAATTGCAGCAGCTGTTTCTGCAGGATTAGCAGCTGGACTTGTGACATGTAGTCAAGTGATGGGAAAATGTCTGCGAGAAGATGTAGGGATGCTATTCGGACAATTTCATATGAAAAAAGCACAAGCAGGTGTAACTTTGCTACGTTTAAGTAAGAAAAAAGGGTGGGTAGTTCCACCTCCGTTACATGTAAGAAATTCTGATCAAGCTTAATAAACAAAAATAAAAAAGTGGCATTGGCCACTTTTTTATTTTTTAGATGTATCCTCAAGCTTGGATTTATTTATTGTGGAAGAATCTATATATTCATCTGACATTTCCATAGCATATTTATCATGATGAATATGATTGTGATTTCTTAATTCATTGTCGTTACGCAGTACTAGCCTCTTCATATAAATGTGGAAGAAAATTTCTGTTCCACCAATAATTAAAGCGGCTATAAATGAAGAAAGTCCAATATTACGAGTAACATCTAAATCAGTAAACAAGGATGTTAGTAACCAAATTCCAAAGAAGCTTAAGCCTAAATCTGCTATTGTAGCAATCATATTTCCGTATTTAGGTAAAATGAAGAGATCTCCGATTAAATAGGCAGCTCCTGTAAGGAAAAGAGAAATTAGTAATACTTTAGGAATTGAAATGCCTTTAAAGATACTAAGTATAATTAGTAATACTGCAGTTATCGCTGTGTATTTAATTAATAAAGCAACAATATGTTTCATCATTTTCCTCCATTGTTTAAAAGTATATGGAATAAAATATTTCATTAAAAACGGGTTATGCTGTTAAATAGCTTAACCCGTTTTATGTTGTAATGGAGGCCTATTTATGATATCCCATGGCACGTAAGGTGTATTTCGTTCTCCTATACATTATTATTTTTGGTTTAAAGAGGATCAACTATACCTTTGAATTCACGGTCGTAATTACCAATTAATTAGCTATATATTTTAGCATGTAATTTAACATATTAAAGAAAGAAGGAGGTGAATGAACATGTCAAACAATAACAGTGGAAGTAGCAATCAATTATTAGTACGTGGCGCTGAACAAGCTCTTGATCAAATGAAATATGAAATTGCTCAAGAATTTGGCGTACAACTTGGTGCAGATGCAACAGCTCGTGCAAACGGATCTGTTGGTGGTGAAATTACGAAACGTCTCGTATCATTAGCTGAGCAACAACTTGGCGGTGGCGTTACTCGTTAATTTTATATATGAAATGGATATAGAGGAGAGGCATGCCGTCTCTCCTTTCTCATACATTTTTTTATAAATAAGCTTAGTAGCGTTACAATTTTTTCGACTTTATTTGTTTAACTGTTAGACTCTCGAGGTTTTAAATACATAATTAATTTTTGTGAAATAAAAGGATAAAAAATGAGAGGTTATATTTGATGCGAAAGGAGCAGAAAAAATGAAATATGAAGCGTTATTTACAGTTGAGATTTCTGTAGGAAGTGAAAGAGTAGCAAACCATAAAATAAAGGCTCATGATGTCGTTGATGTTGTTGAAAAGCTTGCTGAGAAGTACTTAAGTGATCATGAGGGGCATTCTCAAAATGAATAAAGGAGAATAGTGATATGACCTGTCATGATGTTAAGAACGAAACGAAAGAAAAAAAAGATTTAAAATGGTGGCAACTCTCACTTATTGGGATTGGCTGTACAATAGGGACCGGCTTCTTTTTAGGATCCAGTATAGGAATTAAAATAGGTGGTTCGTCAATTATTCTTATTCTTATTTTAACTGGATTTACTACTTATATTGTATTTGAAGCATTGGCAAAAATGGCTGTAGAAGATCCGCAAAAAGGATCTTTTCGCATTTACTCAAAAAAAGCTTTTGGAAATTGGGCGGGTTTTAGTCATGGATGGACATATTGGTGTTCTGAACTGCTTATTATGGGCAGCCAGTTAAGTGCGTTAGGAATCTTTTCACGCTACTGGTTTCCTAAAATACCCTTATGGATATTTGCTGCTATATATGGAGTAGCGGCTATATTAATTATTTTTATAGGGGTAAAGATATTCGAACGTTTAGAGAAATGGATGGCTATTATAAAAGTCGCTGCTATTATGGGGTTTATTGTAATTGCTATTTTAGTTATTTTAGGATTTATAAAGGGTGGTTTATATAAAGCACAAATTCCGCGGAATTTTAAAGATTGGTTCCCAAATGGATTAAAAGGCACTTGGTCTTCTCTAATTTATGCGTTTTATGCATTTGGAGGAATCGAAATTATGGGGTTAATGACAATAAGACTGAAAGACCCTAAAGATGCACAAAAATCAGGGAGAGTAATGTTAATGATTTTAACGATTATTTACGTAGTCTCTTTAGGGTTGGCAATTATGATGGTTCCGTTAAATCAGTTTAATACGAAAGAAAGTCCTTTTGTAATAGCGTTACAAGACTATAATTTGCCGTATGTGCCATTTATTTTAAATGTAGTATTAATTTTAGCGGGTTTTTCAACATTAGTTGGTTCATTATTTGCAGTGACAAGTGTATTAATGAACTTAGCTGAAGAAGGTGATGCACCTGCAATGTTTGCTAAAAAAAACAAAAAAAACATCTCTTTCCCAGCTCTAATTCTTATTATAATGGGACTTGGTGCTTCTATCCTTAGTGCTTTATTACTACCCAAAAATATATATGAATATGTAACAACTGCAGCTGGATTAATGTTGTTATATACATGGAGTCTCATTCTTCTTTCATTTTGGAGATTAATGAATCCAAAAGGTTGGATGCAGATAAAAAACATTATTGGTCTTATTATGATTGCACTAGCTGTTAGTGGGACATTATTGCAAAAAACAACGCGTTTTGGTTTCCTAGTGAGCTTGTTGTTTTTAGGAATAGTTATTATTGTTACTGTAATTGTTCATTTTGTCTCAAGGAAAAGGAATACAGCTATATGAAGAATCTATTTTTACACAATATGAGTAGTATGTAACAACTAAATAATAGAAGCTATTGAAAAATGATTTGGTAAGTTTGAAAACCAAAATATAATCCATAAATAATAAGTGATATTCCAGATACTACCGTTATAAGAGACAATATGCGAGCATTCAAAATTTTACGAAATATACTAGATGTACTCGCCATCGTAATATCCCAAATGAAAATACCTAAAATAATACCAAAGCTATATAACAAAAGCTGCTCTTTATTATAGGAAGAAGCGGCTTTTGCTAATATAGAGCCGAAAATTCCAAGCCAAAATAGAATTGTTAATGGATTCGATAAAGACATAAAAAAACCAGAAAAAAAGCTTTTAATAATTGAATCATCATTTCTAGTATTACTAATGCTAATTTGATTCGCATTTTTTAAACTTTCGATGCCTGTATAGATTAAAACAAAAGCGCCGAAAGACCATAAGAAAAGTTTTATAATATCTTTTTCGAGGAAATGAATTACACCTAAATAAACAAGTGCCATGTAGATAACATCTGCAAGTAAGGCTCCTATGCCAAGGATCCAAGCGTGAAAAAACCCACTCCTAATACCTTTTTCTAGCTGCGCAGCATTTATAGGTCCCATTGGAGCAGATAATGATAAACCTAAGAAAACATAGCTTAAAAATATGCCCACGTATAATATGCTCCTCCCACTAAATTTGATCTATATTAAATCTATTCAGTGGTTAAAGTTTGTACAACTAAATAATAAAAAACGGAGTGAATTACTTATTTTTATGAAAGTATTTTATGATTCGAGAAAATGGACACTTGGATGGGATGGTTTCATCATCACGTAAAAAATATTGCTGCCATTCATAATTATCTTTTTCACCATAATCTTTCAGAGAGGGATGAATAGGAGCTTTGTCATAAGCGGCTAGACGTTGACGTATTAAGTTTTTTAGTTTTCTACTGCGTTTCTCAGAATTCATAATCCCCTGTAAAACCCATCTAGGGGTTAAAGCAAGCATCATACATGAAAAATGTCTACTTTGTCTATTGACATGGGCGGGTGTAGCGCAGTAAACGAAATATGATTCATTATGATAACAAAATTCCCAAGTATTCTCCATAGGGTCATTTGGAATGTGCGTAGGCCATTCCATCTCGTCCAATCGACTAGTTGTATTAAGTAGAGACCAATAAATATGTTCAAAATCTTCAACTGTAGTTTCTCGCAGTAAATCTATTGGTGTATGAATAAAAACAATAAGTGAGGCGTATTGACCTGTGTCTCTAGAACATTCGGTATATTCTTTAAGTAATGCAGCAAAATCCTCGCTAGTATTCGTATCTCTAGGGTCACCAATAAATCCGTACCTGAGGTGATTTGCTGTAAAGCCGTGTTGAGCTGGTATACAAGGAAACAGTTTATTTTTATCTGTCATTTTTAATTTAAAAGAACGGAAAGCTTCTCGTTGCCAATGTGGAAGGGTAATAATATTTTTTTGTAAAGAGTCTTTATCATAAAGTATAGTCATCTTTTTATCCCTCCTAAGTCATAATATATACCCTATTAATTATTTAGGAATAGGTGACTAACACAGCTGAAGTAATTGTTTTTTAATCTATAAAAATAAAATGATTTAATGAAGAACCCCCTTCAATGTAGTTACTTTAATAGTTGATCTTTAATAATGTATAAATTTAAGTAACCATAAAATTTGAAAAATATATAAGGAATATGTAGGTACAATGTTCACATTTATATTTTCTAACTAATATGGTTTATAACGAAACAAGAAAGGATGTATTATGATGGGGATTTTTAAGGAAGAAAAAATTAAATTTATAGATTGTAAAGGCGAAGAAGTCATTTTGAAAATCAAAATTAAGGATATAAAAAAGTAAGGAAGAGGAATTAAGGATGCTTTATTGTGATTAACATAGAAGGATGAAAAGTAATCATGAATTAGATTGAAATGAATTCATGTAGTATAGGCCCTTTTTGAATTTTTTTGCATAGTGTGGCATGAATGAATATTAAGGGGGAACGTCTATGTCTTATCCTAATCAGCTAGCATGGCATGAAACATTGGAGTTACATGAATTAGTAGCATTTCAAGCAAACGGTTTAATCAAATTAAAAAAATCAGTTAGGAATGTACCTGATCAAGCACTTCAATCGTTATATATTAAAGCTATAAATGCCATAAATGCCATCCAAAACAATCTACAAGAGTTAGTACAATTTTATCCTTATGCTCCTGGATTTCAATCGCAGCATCGTGATGACACTGGATTTTACGCTGGAGATTTACTTGGATTAGCAAAGACATCTGTTCGAAACTATGCAATAGCGATTACCGAAACTGCAACGCCGCGACTTAGAGAAGTTTTAACCCGTCAAATAAATGGTGCTATACAATTACATGCACAGGTTTTTAACTTTATGTATGAACGTGGTTACTATCCAGCTTATGATTTAAAGCAACTATTAAAAAATGATGTTCAAAATGTGCAAAAGGCAATACAAATGCAATATTAAAATGAAGATTTGGAAATGATCATGAGAGAAAAACTATAGTTTATTTACAGAGTATCAAATAGTTAAGACTAAATGGTAATTTCCATTGTTAATAAATTGAGTAAATGCTAAAAATATAGATTCATTCTAAAATGTTAAAGAAATTATACTAGCGCTATTTTAGAATGGTGAACCCCTTAAAGCTTTTTTAGTGAGTTTTAATCAAATATTAAATACGCTTGAGAATAAGTATTTATATGATACATCTAATTGAATGTTATTTTCCTTTGGCACTAAGTATGTTTAGCACGTTTTTCTTTTGGGAAAAATAAGAATATACATTAGTGGAAAGGATAGGATTTAATGGTTACCAAAACCGATAATACAAGCTATTTAACCTCTTCTGTTTATTTGACCCGTAATCTATGGTCAGGTATCTTGTTTGGGCTAGGGTTAGTAGCTTTTATAGATGAAACTATTTTTCATCAACTGCTACATTGGCATCATTTCTATGATAAATCTACAACAGATATTGGACTCATTTCAGATGGTCTTTTTCATGCTTTTAGTTGGTTTGCAACGATTGGTTCCTTGTTTATGGTTGCTGATCTTCGCCGTAGAAATGCATTTTGGTTGAAAAGATGGTGGAGCGGATTAATGCTTGGTAGTGGTGGATTTCAATTATATGACGGTATAATTCAACACAAACTAATGAAAATACATCAGATTCGATACGTAGATAATGTTCTTATCTACGACGTAATATGGAATATAATTGCGACTGTAATGCTCTTAATTGGCATTCTGCTAGTTTTTCAGACAAGAACTGATGAAAGATTATTGAGAGGTAAAAGCTTAAATGAACAATAACCATCTGCATCATGAAATATGGAATGCACTGGATATTGTACTATTCGTATTCATTTTAATTATGTTAATAATTTATATAGTAGCCACGATTTTATCAAATCGCCATTACAAACGATGGCCGTTATATCGAAGTGTCTTCTGGGTTTTAGGACTTATTTGTGTGGCAATAGCAGTTGTTGGGCCCTTAGCTCATCGTGCTCATAATGATTTCACAGTGCATATGCTTGTGCATTTACTTCTTGGGATGCTTGCTCCAATTTTTATAGCATTAGCCGCTCCAATGACTCTTTTTTTACGAACGCTCAATGTGAGAACAGCGCGACGTCTTTCAAGGATACTAAAGAGTAGGTCTCTACAACTTCTTACTCATCCAATTATCGCAACCTTGCTTAATTTAGGAGGACTATGGATTCTCTATACGACTAGCTTATACTCGATGATGCACGAAAGTATACTTCTTCATTTGTTCATACATTTCCACGTTTTTATTGCAGGATATCTGTTTACCACATCAATGATTTATGTTGATTTAATATCCCATAGGTATAGCTATATGTACCGGTCAATTATTTTAATAATTGCATCAGCTGGTCATGGGATATTATCAAAATACATATATGCTCATCCGCCTGCTGGTGTAGTTACTGAACAAGCTGAAATTGGGGGCGTGCTGATGTATTATGGAGGGGATTTCATTGATATTGTTCTTATTTTTATACTTTGTTTGCAATGGTCTAGGGGTAGCAGACAGAGAACAAAAGTTAATAATGTAGTAAGGTCATGGGATGTATCGGATTTTTTGAAACTAAAAACTTTGAAATGAAATTTAGTTAAACTGTATTATGGATTAAGTATGGTATGAACAAAATTTAAAAAAGTATGTTAAAAGTAAAAAGAGCAGTTATTTCTTTGAACTGCACCCCAATTGTT
>NZ_BTRL01000051.1:0-1831 GCF_054771475.1 Bacillus sp. MN7755 | reverse complement strand
AACTTTTTCTTTTTCTGTATCAGTTAATAATTCAATTTCACATAGTTTCTTTTGTGGGTCTTTCAAAGCATTTTTCAATAATTGGACAAATTGTTCATTCATACGAGCAATTGTTTTTTCTTTAAATAAGTCCGTACAATACTCCCATTCTACATCGTATCCGTCACTTGTTTCTATAACAGTAACAGTAATATCAAACTTTGCTACCTTACTATCAACTTTCACACCATTTACCTTATAATCTCCCATGCTCAACGAGTTCATTTCTTTGTTTTCAAATGTAAACATAATGTCGAAAATAGGGTTTCGAGAAGGCTCCCTTTCCACGCCAAGCTGATCTACTAACTCTTCAAATGGATATTCTTGATTATCAAACGCATTTAAGCATTTTTCTCGTAATTGTGCCACCAAATCTATAAATCTTTGTGAAGATTGCAAATTCCCTTTAATCGCCAAAGTATTTACAAACATACCTAACATATTTTGGATTGCTGGATGAGTACGTCCTGAAACAGGTGTACCTAAAACAATCTCACCTTGTCTCGTATATTTACTTAGCAGCATCATAAGGTTCGCCATCAATATCATATATTCTGTTGCCCCTGTTTCTTTACTAAAGAGTTTAACAGCATTACTAGTTTTATGATCTATTTTTATGGTATTACTACTACCTTTATAACTCTGTTGCTTAGGTCTAGTAAAATCTGTAATTAGATCTAAAACCGGTACTTCTTCAGAAAACTCGTCAAGCCAATAATTTTTCTGTTCCATCATATCTCTCGAATTTTGCCAAGCACTGTAGTCTTTATATTGCATACCCACTGGAGAAAGTTCCTCTCCATTATACAATCTACACATTTCTTCTATTAAAAGACCTGTTGAACCACCATCACAAATTATGTGATGGATATCCAACATCAAAATCGTATTTTCACCTTTTATTTCAAGTATTTTTATTCTCATTAAAGGTGCTTCACTTAAATCAAAAGGTCGAATGAATTCTTTGAAAACTCGTTGCACATGTTCTTGTATGCTTTTTTCATGCTCTAACTCTATATCAACTGTATCCTCAATAATTTGGAGAAATTTATCTTTCACATGTGCAAAATGAGTTCTTAATAACTCATGACGCACGCATAGCTGTTTTACAGCTATGCGTAAGCGTTCTTTATCAATTTCCCCCTCGACTTCTAACATGATTGGGATATTATAAGTGATATTTGATTCTTGCATTTGATCAATTACATATAAACTTTTTTGGACAGAACTCATTTTATATTTTCTATTCATTGGTACTTATACCTCCTCTTCTACTGCTACTATCAATTCTGGATAGGCAATAGTATCACTATTTGATTTCACTTCTGTATTTCTTACTTTTTCAGCTATTTTTCTAATTGTTTTTTCTGTTAATATCGTACTTAGCGGAACTCTAACTTTAAACTTTTCTTCTAATGCATTTACCAATTTAGTCGCTTTTAATGAGTGTCCTCCTAGTTCAAAGAAACTATCATCTATACCAATCACTTCAAATCCTAAAATTTCTTTGAAAATCCCCATAATACCTTCCTCTACATTATCTCTAGGTGCAACAAAATCTTCTCTATCTGTAATTTGTGGATCTGGAAAAGATTTTCTATCTAATTTACCGTTTTTTGTCAATGGGAAATTATCTAATTGCATGATATACGTCGGAATCATGTATTCCGGTAAATTTCCCCTTAATTTCTCTTTAATGTATTTAATATCGATAGATTCACTACTTATTACATATCCACATAAATATTTATCACCATTGTTTTCTTTAACAATAACAACGGCATCACTGATT
>NZ_BTRL01000050.1:0-7824 GCF_054771475.1 Bacillus sp. MN7755 | reverse complement strand
ACTTTTAGGGGTCACTTCAATATGGTGCTCTTTTTTGTATGGAATGTGAAATAGAGGCTTGCTCTTAAAACCTTTCATGTGATTTTTATAGTTTTTTTCCTTACACCCTTATATCTGCTTGCTCATAAGTTGTTAAAGTATAAATATAAATCGGCTAGTTAGTTTATAACGGAGGTGTAAAAATGAGTAAATTTAAAAAGAAATGTCACATCCCATTTCCATGTGCCTTTCCGTTGCCTCAAATCGGGTCTACTGGATTAACCGGTGCTACTGGGCCTACCGGACCTTCAGGTGGACCTCCGGGACCGACCGGGCCTACTGGTGCTCCCGGACCTACTGGAATTCAAGGTAACCTGGGACCTACTGGTCCTCAAGGTATTTCTGGACCTCAAGGGATTCCTGGGATTTCTGGATCTATTGGTCCAACTGGACCTACTGGAATTCAAGGTATCCAAGGCATCCAAGGCATTCCTGGCATTCAAGGTCCTATTGGACCGACTGGAATAACGGGGGTCACTGGAATTCAAGGGATTCAAGGCGTACAAGGGATTCCTGGCATTCAAGGGATTCCTGGCCCGACCGGCCCTCAAGGGGTTCCTGGCATCCCTGGTTCTGTAGGTCCAACTGGACCTTCTGGAGCTGTTGGACCTACCGGCCCTTCCGGGGGACCACCAGGACCAACGGGCCCGACTGGACCTTCCGGGGGACCACCAGGACCAACCGGAGTGACTGGACCCACTGGACCAACTGGGTCACCAGGACCAACCGGACTTCAAGGTATTCAAGGCGTACAAGGGATTCCTGGCCCCACTGGACCTCAAGGAAGTCAAGGGATTCAGGGGATTCAAGGTAATCCGGGGCCTATTGGTCCTATTGGACCCACTGGAATAACTGGGGCGACTGGAATTCAGGGTATCCAAGGTATTCAAGGTAATCCAGGACTTATTGGACCTATCGGCCCGACTGGCCCAACTGGGCTTCAAGGTATCCAAGGCATCCAAGGCATTCCTGGGCCTACTGGATTACCAGGAACCGCTGGAGCTACCGGACCTACTGGGCCTACCGGTCTTACAGTATCTGGATTATCTCAATACGCTTATATTTTCAATACAGCAGCTCAAGTTGTTGCCTTAGAAGCACCTATTCTTTTTAATTCGAATGGTTTAATGACACCTGGTTTTACTCATACTCCTGGAACTTCTCAGATTATGGTTATTAATGCAGGAGATTATAAGATTTCTTTTTCTGTATCAGGAGTTGAACCTAATCAATTTACGCTCTTTTTAAATGGTGCTCCGGTTACCAGCGCAGTTTATGGATCAGGTGCAGGGACTCAACCAAACAACGGCCAAACAATCCTCGCTTTAGCTGCAGGTGATATTATTACCCTTAATAATCATACTTCCGCTGCTGCGGTTACTTTGCAGACTTTAGCAGGTGGAACACAAACAAATATAAATGCTTCGATTGTAATTGAAAAATTAAATTAATTTAATCATTTATTTCTTGAAACTCTGGCAGTAAATAACCTAGAGTGGATTCTTTTTTAACAAGCAGTTAGCTTTTGCTAGCTGCTCTTTTAATTAAAATAACGATTTTGTTTAAAAACTGCACATACATTAAGAACATACATACAATAATCATATTCACCTTTATATAAAGCTTAGTCATAGAGCGCCTTAAAAAGCGCTCTTTAGTTTTCAAATAAAAATTCTGGTCAAATGATTCACTTTCTTAAAAAAGTCACATATATTATCCTGTACTCTTTTACAGTAAGAGTCTTGGTCCTAAGAGCACTGTCAAAAGTTCTCTTTTAATTTATTGCAATGTATCACGTTTTACATACAATAGACATACAATGCAATGAGCACGCAAGACATAGTTTCTATATAATCGTGTACATTTTTCGTACGCGATTTTTTTATTAAATAAGGCTTTTATTTAACTTTTATTCATTTTTTTGTTTGCTTTGAATACATTACTATTAAGCCAAAGAATACACAGGTTTCTCTGGACCAGTTTCCTTGTATTCCTTGAACTCCTTGTACACAGAACCTGTTATAGCTAACAGGTTCTTTAATTTTTGTCATTATACAATAACTATTTTATTAAGCTTTTAAATATCCGATTTCCTTTGCATATTCACGCATCTTTTCCATTCCTTCTTCTGACCATCCCCAATGAGTACAGTACAATCCACCGTAGCCATTTTTACCGTTTGAATTATCATTACCGAAAATAAAGTCCGTAAAATCTCTAATTAACCCCCACATAGTTCCGCCACCAGTGAAATTATGTTCCTGTTTCTTGTTCATGTAAGAACTTCTTGTCATACGCATTGGAACATTCGTGCCGTGGTCAACGTACCAGAGGTTTCTACCGTCGTGTTTAAAATGAGCAATACTATCTTTGTAACGAAAGAATTCTCTCTCATGATCCGCAAAATATTTAATAAGTGAATTTACGATTTCAATCCGTTTTTGCTTGTCCACCTTAATTCCCCCTTTTAAAAATGGTTATTTTGTACTAACTTCATCCCAATCAAATGTTTCTAATATATTCAACAATCGTTCCACTTTTGGCGCCCGCCATGCCGTCATAGCGTATGTGTGGACCTTTCTTGTGTAATGATGTCTGTTTAATTCAATGTGCTTCTTAGCTTCCGCTTTAGTTAAGAACATCGTATTTTCAACAATGAATGCTTCTTCCTTTTCATATACTAAATAGCAATCTTCATCGATGTTTTCTTTAATCCACTCGACTAGATCGTATTCTGAAGCGAACTCTTGCAATTCCTTTAAATCTTCAATCTGTTCTTCAGTAAGCTCATGTTCAATTTCATCGTTAATAATTTCTTTTACGTAATCATCTACAATTACAGCTTCGCAAGAGTTAATAAAGTATAATGATGTTCTTTCATGGTACCCTTCTGCAGTTACAACCCATTTATAATCCATTAAAGCCCAAAACCGAGGTGCCGCCTGGCAATCGATTTCCTGTGTTTTTAACTCCTTCTGCAAATCCTTTAAAAACTGAATATCCTTGTTCATTTCCCATTCCCCCAATTTTTTAATCAAATGACGCTTTTATTAAAATTCCATTGTCTATTTCCTCGTTTGTCCATTTCACTTTGTTCTACTCCTACATTTACTATTAGTAATATGAATTTTTTAGAGGTGAATTATATTGGACGAGTTTTTATCCTCCGCTGCATTAAATCCAGGTTCAATTGGACCTACACTCCCACCTGTTCCACCCTTTCAATTTCCTACTGGTTCAACGGGTGCTACTGGAGCTACCGGCGATACTGGACCTTGAATCTAAGATGCGAATACTCTTAAAAATAGAAGTATAGGGTGAAGATAACAACCTAGATGAAGATAATTTTCGGTTCATAAGTTTAGCTAATACTTGTTGTAGAAACTGAACGGCTGCGGCGTTAAATCTTTGATTTAGTCCTTCAGGACTTATGAGTACTTCTGTTGATGCTTCTAAACAACTACATAACTGGGTTAAGGAAGTTTTTGCTACACTTTGGTTAAGCCACACGCATAAAGCTACTAAATCTTGTGCTTGATACTTACTTGTTCGCTGTACAAATCCAACATCTCTAGCTAGATTCTGTAAGGTATTTGAGGATAAAAGACTCTTAATCTCCTGTGCAAATAATTGTAAGTCGTCAGATACAGAATTAGACATACAAAAAACGCCATCCTTTCCTATAATTCTACAGTAAGAATAACGTCTTTTTTGCTTAATGAATAGTGTGAAACCTTAGCTTTATGGCAATGTGACGGTACCTCATTTAGTCGTTTGATAACATTACATATTTACATAATTTTCGTTATCGAAAGTTACCGTATTCATGTTTTAAAAGAGAATATACCTTAGAATCGCAATACATACCATTGATCATTACACTTTGTCTCAATGTTCCTTCATATGTCATTTTTAGCTTTTGCATAACTCGTTCAGACGCTGTATTCCTTATGTCGCATCTTCCTTCAATACGATTTAAATCTAATTCTTGAAAGCCAAACTTTATTAGTTCTTCTAAAGCTTCAACGATAACTCCTTTTCCCCAATACAGCGGGTTAATAACGGCTCCTAAAGAAACGCTACTGTGTGATAATTTCCAGATGCCACAGGTTCCAATAGCTTTCTGATCCCCCTTAAAGATAATAGACCATATGAAAGACTTACCTTTCTTAGCTGTATCCATCGTATTTTCTAAAAAAATACGAGTTTCATCTTTATTTTTATGTACCTCTCGAGGTACATATGTAGTTGTTTGAGGATCCGAATAGACTTCAAATAAATCATCTAAATCATGCAAATCTAGTTTTTTTAATAAAAGACGCTTTGTTTCTAATTTTGGGATTTTATATGTATCTTCCATACTCTCACCTCAGTTAATCATTATTTATATATTATATACCTCATTCATGTAAAGTTTACATAACCTATCATTATAAGTAGTCAACAATGAATAGAATTTTCGTTATGGGGGGATTTTGATTTTTTAGGTTGATAGCGATGGGGGCACTTCAAAATCTTAGCTTGATGGGCATGGGGTATTTCTTTTTATTAGCTGAATAGCAATGTGGAGTTACCTCTTTATAAATTTGTTATGTTGTTGTACACTTGTTTATTATTTGATGTGGGTAATTTTCAAAGGAGAATTTTGATGAAAAAATATAAAGTATGTCAAAGTTGTGGAATGCCTCTTTCGAAAGATGAATTAGGTGGAGGTACAGAAAGTAATGGGAATAAAAGTGTTAAATATTGTAGTCATTGTTATATGGATGGTAAGTTTGTTCAAGATATTACAGCAATACAAATGCAACAATTTGTACAAGAACATTTAATAAAAAATATAAAAACCCCTAAATTTCTTGCTAAGTTTCTTGTAAGAAATATTCCTAAATTAGATCGTTGGAAATAGTTTATTGGTTATATAATGTTATCATGCGTTATTTAGAACCTAGTACATTTATTTAAAAGTTTACATTTTAACACTTTTTTCGAAATCCAACGTATAATGCTATGAGCATTCACAACATAGTTTAGATCATTAAAAGAAAAACCACAGCAATTGCTGTGGTTTTTCTTTTTGAAACTGTGAAATCATAAGTTAAAAATAAGCTTAGTTCTCACAATCAGCTGTAGAGAGATAAAAATTTCGTTTTGGGGGGACTTCAAAATCTTAGGTTGATGGCAATGTGGTGCTACCCCATGCCCATCAACCTAAAGAATCAAAATTCCCCAAAACGAAAATTCTATCCGTTATTGTCTATTGATAATGATGCGTTATATTAACTTTACATGTATAGAACATACATTTTTTAATAAATAAAGACACTGGTACAAGAGACAGATTCTTTCTTGCATTTAATATACTAAATGCAAAAAAGGAGCTTGATTATTTATGCCATCAAAAAATAGAAATTGTTTTAATCCTTGCGAATTTCCTTATTCATTATTTCCTTGTGCATTTCCTTGTGCAGTTCCAGAGCCTATAAAACCAATAGACCCTACTAAATTTGATTATATCGTGATTGGTGCCGGAACTGCTGGAGGGGTAATCGCCAAAGAATTAACGGATGACAAAAGTACTTCTGTACTAGTGCTAGAAGCAGGAACAAATATGACGAATGAGCTAAGTAATCCTAGCGTTCTTGCGGCCATTAATACAACTCGAGGTAACAGGTTTAGCTTTAATGTTACTTCTGAATTAGAATCGACTATTGCACGTACCCTTATTGCAACAAATGGTCGCGCCATAGGGGGAAGTTCAGAAATTAGTGACATGTACGCCGTACGTGGCAGTAAAGAGTTGTATAATCAGTGGGCAAGTCTTGTTGGTAATCAATGGAGTTACGACAAGATTAGCTCCTTATTTGTAAAAAATGAAACCTATACAGGATCGACACAAGACCCTGATGAACGAGGATCACAAGGGCCAATCTTTATTAGGCAACAGAGTATTCCCCCTAATGGATTGATCAATACGTTAGTTCAAGCAACAAACACTGTATTGGGAACGCCGATTGCTGTGGACTATAATACCGGCATAAGGGATTGTGCATTTTATAAATCGCAAATTATTCAAAAAGAAGTTAGCCCCGGTCAATTTGTCCGATCCTCAACGGCAACAGGTTATTTAAATGACCATATTGTCAGTCAAGGAAACCAGTTCCATCCAGATGAATTTGGAGTTGGTGGAAGAAAGTTAGTTATTTTAGCTAAAACAACCGTTAACAAAATTTTATTTAAGAAAAAAAATGGACTGAACATTGCGGTTGGTGTTGAATTTGTCAAGGATGGTGTTTCACATAGAAGGTTTGCAAGAAAAGGCATTATCGTCTCTGCAGGATTTTTTTCCTCAGTCATTCTACAACGTTCAGGAATCGGTAAATCGAATGATTTGGCTAAAGCAGGTATACCAACATTTATAGAGAGTCCAAATGTGGGTCACAATCTTCAAACCCATGGTTATGTTGGATTAGGAGTTGAAATAGATACCTCTCAAATTCTTCCTATATTTTTTGCTGATCCCAACTTTCCACTTATCTTAGGTGCTTTCCAAGCAGAGAATCCAATGAATCTACTAGAAAGTCGTCGTCTCCAACTGATAGGGGCTCCTATCCCATTTTTTATCCCTGCTCCAGATGTGATCAGCAATGGTTGGAGTTTAGATTTAACTTTCCAAACTACTCCAAGTATCATGAGTTTTGGTATTGTAGACGTGAATACAAAAAGCAGGGGTACAGTGTTAGTGGAACATAGCGATCCAGAGGCTTATCCATCTCTTAACTTCAATCCGTTGGAAGATCCCAATGACCTAACATATATGGTCGATCAATATAAGAGAATTTATAATATTATTGTAGAGGCTAGAGATTCACTGAAATACCCAAATAACGGAATTGGGAAAGTTGTATATCCTCCGGAAAGTATATTCCAGCTACCTAACAATGATCCCAACAAACAACAGCAGCTTGAGAATTATGTCAAAGCCTCTTACACGAACTTCTCTTTAGGCGGGCAGTGTCGGATGGGACAGACGATTCAAGAAGGGGTTGTCGATGGATTCCTCAATGTGTTTGGTACCAAAAATCTTAAGGTTGCCGATTTGTCCATTTCGCCTATTATTCCAGATGGTCAGCCGTCCGCCGCTGCCCAGATGATCGGACTAAATGCGGTACGGTTTATAAAAGAGTATCCCTCTCCATATGTAATGACAGATAAGGAACTTGAAGATTACGAAAATGAGATTAAAAAAATATAAATTAAATATTTATTCATTGGTTGTATTCTTATTTTTCGATCTAAAGATTGCGTTTTGGCTAGAATGCGGCTTGCCTTGTGGGGACGAACCCCATCGCTATCAAACTAATAAAAAGAAATATCCTCAAAATGAAAAAAATACGTTATTCTTTCTATAGAATCATAGGAAAGGATGGCGTTTTTGTATGTCTATTTCTGTATCTGATGAATTACAACTATTTGCTCAAGAGATTCAAAGTTTTTTATCTCCAAATACCTTACGGGATCTTGCTAGAGATGTTGGTTTTGTACAACGAACTAGTAAGTACCAAGCAAAAGATTTAGTCGCTTTATGTGTATGGGTGAGCCAAAATGTAGCTATGACTTCTTTAACTCAGTTATCTAGCTGTTTAGAAGCATCAACGGTTTAATAAGGCGGCCGTCCAACTTTTACAACACCTACTAGCCGAACTACTAAGCAAAAAATTGGCCGCATCTATGCCGATTTCTTCTCCATACACTTCTGTTTTCAAGCGTATTCGTATTTTAGATTCA
>NZ_BTRL01000049.1:0-28890 GCF_054771475.1 Bacillus sp. MN7755 | reverse complement strand
ACCAACGGGAGTAACAGGGGTAACAGGACCAACGGGAGTAACAGGGGTAACAGGACCAACGGGAGTAACAGGGGTAACAGGACCAACGGGAGTAACAGGGGTAACAGGACCAACGGGAGTAACAGGATCAACAGGCCCAACTGGAGTTATTGGCCCCATAACAACAACTAACTTATTATTTTACACTTTTTCCGATGGAGAGAAACTTATATATACAGATTCAGATGGGATAGCTCAATATGGTACAACTCACATACTATCTCCTGATGAGGTTTCGTATATTAATTTGTTTATTAATGGAATACTTCAACCACAACCATTATATCAGGTTAGTACTGGTCAGCTAACTTTATTGGATGATCAACCACCATTGCAAGGTTCTTCAATTATTTTGCAATTTATCATTATTAATTAAAAAAGACAGATTCTTAAATAAAAAGAATCTGTCTTTTTGTTCTACACTAAATTAGTTAAAACTAAGTGACGATAAATTCGATTGTAATTGGAATTCCGCCGTCTAATGCATCTCCGCCTGGAATTGTAATAGCGTCAGTAGGTCCAGTAGTAACGCTGGAGTTCACACTAGGTTGAAGAATGCCGTTTACATATAAGTTGTAATACGTAAAAGTCGGAAAAGCAGTTGAGTAGTACCAGCATCGTTTAAACAAGCTGTAGCAGCAATTGCAAAAGCTGCACCAGTTCCGGTTCCAGCTCCTAGTGTAGATGTGAATCTTCTGGATGCCATAAATGGTTGAATAATTGGCAATTAATTTTCACTCCCTAAATTATTTTTTGAACAAAGTATGGGATAACTTGTCCAATATATTGTATGAAAGTTTTGGATAATAGAAACGGCTTCATGATAATAGAGGGAACACAATTTTAGTAAAGGTATTGTTGTTACTTGGTGATTATATGCTAATGCTTAGTTTTTATACTCAAGTTAAAATGTGCTTTTGGACCTAAGAGATAAACGTGGAAAAATAAAATAAACTTTTAAGTTTAGGTGTTTAATCTAAGCAGTCAATTATTAAAAACATATAATTAATATGTGAGTCATGAACATAATTAAATAATGTTTTAAAGTTTAATTATCATTCATGTTTCCTATTTTAAGTAAATTAAATCTATACACAATTTTATAGTTCTTATAATAGGAAAATACTCAAATATAAGAAAGGTAAGGAGGAAATAAATGAAACATAATGATTGTTTTGGTCATAACAACTGCAATCCGATAGTTTTTTCAGCAGATTGTTGTAAAAATCCACAGACAGTTCCTATTACTAGCCAACAATTAAGTCAATTAATTACTTTACTAAATTCATTAATATCAGCTATTGCAGCATTTTTTGCAAATCCAAGTGATGCGAATAGATTAGCGTTACTCAATTTATTTAATCAATTTTTAATTTTCTTAAATTCCTTAATACCTTCTCCAGAAGGTAATTTTTTGAAACAATTAACTCAAAGTATTCTAGTTTTATTACAATCTCCAGTACCTAATTTAGGACAATTGTCAACATTATTGCAACAATTTTATAACGCCCTTGCAGAATTTTTCTTCGCTTTAAATCTTATCCCTGTATCCTGCGACTCAAATATCGATCCTGCAACTTTACAAGTTCTTTTTGGTTTATTAATTCAATTAATTAATGCTACTCCAGGAGCAACAGGTCCAACAGGTCCAACGGGAGCAACAGGTCCTGGAGGTGGAGCAACAGGCCCAACAGGCCCAACAGGTCCTGGAGGTGGCGCGACAGGTCCAACGGGAGCAACAGGCCTAACAGGAGCAACAGGTCCAACGGGAGCAACAGGTCCAACAGGTCCAACAGGTCCAACGGGAGACACAGGTCTAGCAGGAGCTACGGGCCCAACAGGTCCAACGGGAGACACAGGCCCGACTGGAGCAACAGGTCTAACGGGAGCAACAGGTGGCGGAGCTATTATTCCATTTGCTTCAGGTACAACACCAGCTATATTAGTTAACCTGGTAGCAGGAACTATTGGTACAGGAACTCTCCTTGGATTTGGTTTTAGTCAGCCTGGCGTAGCTTTATTGGGTGGAACCGATATCACATTAGCGGCAGGTATAGGTGATTATGCATTTGTAGCACCACGCGCAGGGACTATTACGTCGTTAGCAGGTTTCTTTAGTGTATTAGGGGGAGTTTCATTAGGAACTACTCAAGTTCAAATCCAAATATTGATTGCACCTGCAGCAAGTAATACGTTTACAGCAGTGGGAGCACCTCTATTATTATCACCAACATTTGCCGGAATAGTGATTGGTGCTACAGCAACAGGAATCGCACCTCTTAATATTCCAGTAGCCGCTGGGGATAAAATACTATTATATGTTTCATTAACAGGAGCTAGTCCAATAGCTACAATTAATGGATTTGTAAGTGCGGGTCTTAATATCGTTTAATTCGTTACAATGTTTTGTGGGAAATTAAACTGGTATTTGTATATAGCCCTTCCCAATAATATTAGGAAGGGCTATATTTTTTTGTGGAAACTAAGTAATAAATCAATTGGGAAATTCTCTTTGTTAAGTTGGTAAAAAGAAAACTTAAATTATGATTTAAATTTTATAGTTTATGGAATAAAAAATATAATTTTAAAATTTTTCTATCAGCAAAAAAGAGATGAATTCTATTTAAAATAGAATTTATCTCTTAAATGTACTGTATTGTAGAGGAGTATATTGTTTAGCGTGCGCGGTGAAATATCATTATCCGAATTAGTAATAAACTATTTATTTTTATTACAGTTACATCCTTTTTTCTTTACATAGCCTTGCTCGGCTAAATCTCTTTGCGATTGGGAATTGGAAGATTGAGAATTTGAAGACTGAGAGGATGTTGATGAACTACTATTTTTATTATGAGAGTAGTTTTTTCGATAGTTATAATTACTCATAGTACTATCACCTCCAATTAAATATATAACTATTATATGTATGTACTCTATTAATTGTTACGATAAAAAATAGGAATGGGGGATATACAATAAAAAATCTCCTACGTATTTTCCGAGGAGATAAATAATTGGCTTTTAATGATATAAATTAATATCCCCAGTAAAGAGGGAAATAATATGAATCTTGATAATATAAATTTTGTTGTGGATTAGGAGGATGAGTTGCTGGGTTTATAGGTCCTCGGTTTTGATTACAGTTTGCTGGAGGACCAATTACTGTAGTGGATTGAATAGGGGATACCGCTTGTTTCCATTGTTGTTCATCGAGACAGTAAGTATGAGCCATCATATTTGTGGGAGTTAATCTTAAAATATCAGAACCAAAAATAACCTCTGGCGTTGGTGCATCAAAAATAGCTAATAAATGGGTATCATCTGCTGTAGCAACTTCATAATGCCACCACGCTTGTGGAATGTTGGCAACTTGCCCCGGTTTTATCGGTAAGTTTAATATTTGATTTGTAAATGGATTAAGTAAAGAAACAACAGCAGATCCTGAAATACAGTAAACAAGTTCAGCTGCATTTTGATGAATATGTGGTTCTACGACATTACTTGAACTTAAATAAATATCTAATAAAGAAGTGTTTTCTAAAGTATTTAATTGTTTCACGCCAAGTACATTTATATAATTTTGGGCATCTTTCTGAAAAAAATTGCTTTTACTTAAATCATAAGTGAAATTAGTCGAGGGGGAGGTATAGTCGATATTGGAAGTCAATTGTATTACCTGCCTTTCTATTAGTAAGTAAGGTTACACAATTAGGATATGTGTCTAGTGTTTATTAGGTGCAGTTGTTGGTATCATAATAAATTTGCCTATTCCATAAAGAATATGGGGTGTATTTCGAGTTTATAATATTGTTAAGAACGGATTTATTAATGTTAGGTTAGGGTTAAAAAAATAGAAATTTATTTCGTATAATATATTTACAGACCAATACTTTTTATAGAGGTATTGGTCTGTTATTTAAGATAGTTTTTGCTGAATAATTAATTGTGCTTTAGCAGTATTGGCATAATTTAGCCACTCTAATGCCAAGTTTTGTTTTAAACCAAAATGGATTTCTATGACGTCAAAATGAGATACCTTTGTTTTAAGTGGAACAGGTATACCATTTATTTTTGCTTTTTTCATGTTATGTGCACTTTTGGGAAATGCAGAGAAAGTAAAATCAATAATTGTAGCACCATTTGGTAAATAAATAGGTTGTAAATCTGAAGTATAAGCCGTTATGGTATTTTCAAATAGTTCATACGATACTAGATTATGGAAAGCGATTGGATCTGTAGTTAATAAATTGTTATTCACAATTGTATCATTCATTATTTTATAAGATATTGCTTGAACATCTACAGTTCCATTATTCAATAAAGAAAAAATACCATTATTTTTTAATGTTTTTGCAAATTTTGTTTGAATAACAATTGTTTGTTCAGTATCATTCATATTGATTTTAGTTTTTAAATTGCTATTAAAATGGTTATTTTCAAGTGCTATATTGTCTTCAAAATAGTTGATAGTTGGTTTGTATAATTGATGTATCATTCCAAGAATTTTATAGCAATCTAGTACACTTGTAGTTGTAATACAAATTTGTGAAACTCCTGATACGTTTTGTACTTCTTGTAATTGTGAGTAAGCGGTATAAATTGGAGGGAACTCATAGCTTATTTCAAATGAAAGGTTAGTATCATAAAAAGAATGAATTCCTTTTCTTAAATCGGTTATATTTTTTTGAAGATGTGGCACATATCCCGTTAATAATTTAAGTACCTTGCTATATCTTTCTTTATGTAAATATTGAAAAGCAAGATTTTCTAATTCATACTGAATTGTATATAATCCTAGTCGCTTTGCAAGTGGTGCAAAAAGCGTTAACGTTTCATTCGCATATGCTACTTGTTTTGCGGTTTTTTTAACATTCAATGTTTTTATATTGTGAAGGCGATCTATAACTTTAATAATGCCCGCACGTATATCTTGTTGAGAGGCTAATAGCAACTTTTTAAAATTAATTGCTTCATATAATGTTTTCTTTTGATCTTGTTGTTTTTTTCCTTTTGTTAATCCATTTACAATATATCGAATAGTTGTACCAAAATACGATTCAATTTCATCTAAAGAATGTTCTGTATCTTCTACAACATCGTGTAATAACGCAGCAATCACTGTTGTAATGTCAGCTTTATAATTTAGCAGTATTTCTGCAATTGCGAAAGGATGAATAATATATGGTTCTCCAGTTTGACGGTATTGTCCATCATGTGCTTGCTCTGCAAATTGTATAGCTTTTTTCAAAAGTTTTAATTCATTAGATTGTAGATAATTCGCCTTTTGTAATAATACCTCGCTCATATAAATCCGTCCCTTAAAATTATTTTTAATAGTAATTCTATATAATAGAATAAATCCCCTTTGAAATTATTTTAATTATGTAAAAAATAAAGGTATTGAGATTAAACTATATTCGTATATCCATTCATACTTTAGATTGATGGAAAAAAGTAATGAACGTGTTAATTTAATATTACATCAATCATTAATAAGGGGTGAAGGTTCATGTCATTTAGTGAAATGATTAGAAATGAAGTGCTCAGCTGGGCGGGTGTTTCTGAAAAACCGCATCGATTTGGTGGTATTGAAATAAATTATGGTAAGAAGGAACTTGGCCATCTTCATGGTGATAAATTAGTTGATTTACCATTTCCGAAGTTAAAGCGAGATGAATTAGTGAACCAAGGATTAGTAAAAGCACATCACGTATTACCTGAATCAGGATGGATAAGTTATTATATAAAGAGTGAAGAGGATATTCCGTTTGCAATTGAATTATTTCGAATGCAATATGATCGAGTACAAAAAAATGAAGTAAAGTAGATTAATAAAAATTAATTTTTATGTCACATCCCTCCTTAATCGTTCGTCTTGTATGTAGAACGATAAGGAGGGATTTATTATGAATACATTTGATGTAGCAATTGTTGGTGGTGGCCTTGCTGGATTAACGGCATCTATATATTTAGCGAAAGCTGGGAGGAAAGTGATTGTGTTAGAAAAGTCCAGTCGCTTTGGTGGTCGAGGGATGACTATAAATAAAAATGGGATCTGTATGAATCTTGGTGCACATGCCTTATATAGAGGAGGAGCAGCATTTTTAACTTTTAATGAGCTCGGTATGAATCTTCCAGGTGGAATACCATCTACAAAAGCACAGGGAATTTGGAAAGGGGATATATTCACTATCCCAACAGATTTTCGCTCTATTGTATCAACACCACTACTTTCGTGGCTTGCAAAAGTACAATTCTCACGTCTTATGATTCGTTTAGGGAATTTAGATGTAGGAGAAGTTCCAAAAATGAGTCTAACTGCATGGGCAGAAAATGAAATAAAAGATCCAATGGTTCGCAATATATTTTATGCACTATGCCGAACAACAACATATACGTTTGCTCCTACAATACAATTAGCATCTTCAGTATTAAAGCAAATACAGCTTTCAGTAAAAGAAGGAGTATTTTATGTAGATGGTGGCTGGGAGACGATTATAACAAAATTAAGAGATATAGCGAATAATGTAGGGGTACAGTTTCTGGCGAATAAGCATGTGTTGGAAATAGAGCATTACGAAGATAAACAAAGAATACATTGTTTTGACAATGAGGTATTTGAAGTAGGTACAGTCATCGTGACGACTACACCGAAAGAAGCTTGTAACATAATAAAAGGTGTAGAAGGAACAAGTTTGTATAGATGGAGTGAACAATCAGTACCGGTTACTGTTGCTGCATTAGATATTGGTTTGAGACGATTACCGAATCCTACACATCAATTTGCATTAGGGTTAGATCAACCAATATTTTTCACGAATCAATCAAGAGCAGCTAAATTAAGTGAAGATGGATCAATTGCAGTGAGTCTAATTAAGTACCATAATCCTGTGCTAGAGATGAATCATATTCATGACGATAAAGAACAGTTAGAAAGCACGATGGAGTTGTTACATCCAAATTGGAAAAGAGAAGTTGTTGCACAGCAGTATTTACCGAAAATAACAGTAGTATATGATTTTCCTCATATTAACCGAGTTGAAACCCCAGGTCCTAATATCCCTGAAATGCCAGGTGTTTACGTTGCAGGTGATTGGGCTGGGCATGATGAAATATTAGCTGATGCTGCAGTAGCAAGCGGGAAACGTGCAGCGTTACACATTTTAAAGCAATACGAAAGTGAGGGTGTTCATCGTGGAAACGGAGCAGTTATATGAAGCGTATCAACCATTATTATTTTCGTTAGCTTACAGAATCCTTGGAAGTGTTATGGATGCTGAGGATATCGTTCAGGATGTATTTATCGCGTTAAATAATATAGAGGATCTTCAGTCTATAGAAAATATGAAAGCATATTTGTGTAAGATGGCGACAAATCGTTCAATTGATAAATTACGTTCGGCAGCGCATAAACGAAACGTGTACGTGGGGATGTGGTTACCAGAGCCACTTGTAGAAGAGAGTGATGAGCCATCAGAGTCATTTGTTATGAAAGAATCCCTTTCCACAGCATATTTATTACTTTTACAACAACTTTCTGAGGTAGAAAGGATTGTTTTCATATTAAGAGAGGTTTTCAGTTATGAGTATGAAGAAATAGCTTCAATTGTTGATAAGAGTAGTGTGAACTGTAGAAAGATCTTTCAACGTGCACGAAAAAGTATATTGGAAAAGCCGAAGCAATCAACATTAAGTACGAAGAAGATGGCTGCTTATGTTGAAAAGTTTGTATCATCATTACAGTGTGGGGATGCGCAAGGCATGTTAGAAGTATTAAAAACAGATGCGATATTGAAAGCAGATGGTGGTGGGAAAGTTACGACTGCGATTCATCCGATTTATTCTGCGGATCGAATTATACGTTTGTTCTTTGGGATTGCGCAACGATTGACAGAAGAGTACACTGTTGATTTCAAATTGGTAAATGGTATGCCAGGAGTTATAGTTACAATAAATAATAAAATAACTTATGTTCTTTCGTTTTCATTTGAGGATGAGAAAATTTCAAATATTTATATGATGGTTAATCCTGAGAAACTTATGCATTTAAATGTGAAAATATAAAAAAGCGCATTTCTTCAGAAATGCGCTTTTTTATTATTTTTCTAACATTTCAAGAGGTACATCTTTTTCGCCAGCTACCTCAAATTTAATTTCCCCGTCTTCTTCATAAATACGTGTAATAATCGGTATAGTAATCATTAATTTTTTATGCTGCTTTCGCTTTCTAGCAGCATCTAAGCTAATCACGTTCATTGTAAGCATCCTTTCTTTTAAAGATATATAAACAAAAGAAAATGCGTCCAAAAAGGGCGCTTAATTGAATTTGAAATACCGATTCATTTAAAGGGGGTTTATATATATTTTATAACTGCAATTTTTATGAAATATAATAAGAATGGAATAATTGCACGTAGAAATTAACTTTACCAAAAAACGAAACAATATGCTATAAAAAATTATAAATCTTTGTCATATAACAGGAAAAAGGTTTTTGTTTCGCATATAATAAAAAGTAGACGGGCAGCAAGAGCTTTTTCATCATATTGCTTGGAAAGGCGATGAAAAGAATGGATACGTTAGATTCATTATTATTTCAACTTGAACAATATGGAGAAGAGCATGATCGGAATAAAAAAACACGGGAAGAAAGATTACGGAATGTTTCTCGTGAGATGGGGCAATTTTTATCAATTTTAGTAAAAGGGTGTAATGCAAAAAACATTTTAGAAATTGGGACTTCTAATGGTTATTCTACATTGTGGATAGCAAATGCGGTAGAAGAAACAAATGGAAATGTAACAACTGTAGAGCTGTCTTCAGAACGAGTTGGAGAGGCACTTGTGAATTTTGAAAAAGCGAACCTTTTACAAAGAATCGATGTTCATAATCAAGAAGCAGGGGCATTTTTAGATTCGCAATTAGATCATTCATTTGATTTTATTTTCCTAGATTCAGAGCGTACGCAATACATGTGGTGGTTTGAGCATATAAAACGCATTTTAGAACCCAAAGGACTTCTTGTTATCGATAATGCAACTTCTCATGCGAGTGAATTAGTTGAGTTTATAAAAATGATCGAAGAAGATGATACGTTTGAAACGGTGTTATTAGCGTTTCAAAAGGGAGCATTTGTAGCGCGCAAAAATAAATAGGAATGAGTGTATTCAAATTATCACATTGAATAAGGGAGAATGTCAAAAGATTGAGTGTAGCACGATTGTAAGAATGGAAATTATTCAGGTAACATATGAAGAATCCGCCTTCAGCATGTTGTTCTCTAGGTCTTAAGTCTGAGGAAAATAATGTTGAGAACAGGTATACTTATAGTAAGAAACAGGGAATGACTGCATAAGCAGGTATTTCTTGAAAATTGATTTCATATAGGCTGTTTGCACATGAAATACAATATATTAGATGAAATATAGTGCACATAAATTCGCACATATAAATAAAGGAGCGATTTTGTTGACTGAACTCGAGAAAAAAGAACCTGTATCGATTGTGAAAGATAATAATGTAGAAGTAGTGGTTGATACAGTAATAAAAGATGCAGAACTAGAGGAACTGAATAAAGAAGCTGATCTTTATGTACAAAAGTTAAATAGCGAGCAAAATACAGATTTATCGAAAGTATTGTCTCAGCTAGGAGATTTAGGGGATAAAGAGCAACAAGCAGCAGGCCAAACGTTATCAGCTTTAAAACGCCCTGTAACAGCGATGATGAATGGGAAAAATGAAGAAATTCCAAATACATTATTAGAATTACGAAAAGTAGTATCAGAGCTGGATCCGAATTCATTAAAAGCAAGTGGTATGAAGAAAATTATGTTTAAAGTATTTAAGAAAAATCCACTTGAAACATACGTGCATAAATATCAATCTATAGATAAGCAAATTGAGGAGATTATAAGATCCCTTCTAATTGGCCGTGATAACTTACAAGAAGATACGGTTGGTCTTGAAATGCTAAAAGAGCAATCGCATGATAAAATTCACGCTCTTGATAAACAAGTATACTTAGGAAGAAAGCTCGCTGGCATGCTTGAAGCAGAGAAACAAAATCCAGAGCGTCAAAGAGATATTCCATTAATTAATGATGCATTAGAAAAGATACTCGTACGTACACGTAATATGCAGCAAGCGAAAAGTGTGTTATTACAATCTATCGCATCTGTAGACATTATTAAGAAAAATAACGAAAAGCTAACAGAAGCAATACGTAATGCAATTACGATGACACAAAACGTTGTAACGGTTTCAGCTGCTATCCAGCTAGCATTAACAAATCAACGTAAAACCATCGATGCTGTAAATGCGACAAATGAAGCAATTGAATCTATGGTATTAAGTAATTCTCAGGCATTAAAACAAAATACAGAAGAAACAACAAAATTACTTGAAAATCCTGCTATTAGCATGGATAAATTACGTGAATCATTCCAAAATGTGTTCGCTGCAATTGAAGCATCTGAAAAATCATCAGAACGTATTATTGAGTCAAGTAAGAAGTTCGTTATTGAACTAGACACGTTTAATGATGAGATGAAGCAGAAACTCATTCAGCGTCCAAGGAAATAGCAGATTATTAGAGGAGGTGAAAAAATGAGTTTCATTCAAACAGTACTATTATTACTCGGTACTTTGCTTTTAATAGCATTTACTGTCGTTGTATTAGTCGTATATTTCGGGCGGAAACTGTATTTTTCATGGACGAAGCCATATAAAAGAGCACACGATTCTTTAGAAAAGTTATCGAATAAATCATTACCGTTTCTACAAGAATTTACACAACATCCACTCTTTTATCGCTGGATTCGTACGGAAGGAAAGAAAGAGCAACATACATTAAACACTCTTTTCTGTGCATCGGGTCAACGTACGAGAGAGCAAGTATTCTCAATGTTACCGAAAGAAAAACAGAAAAAAGTACATGTATTGGCAAAAACAACGAAAAAACTTACAAATGAAGATATTGATGTAGCGGCGATGAAAGTAAAAGATTTTTTAAGACAAGAAACGCAGCAAACAGTAAAACCAACAGACTTATCGTTTTATAAATTGTATTTTTATGATCGATATCCAGATGCATTAAATACAATTCAAGCGTATAAACGTTCAATAAATCCTTCATTACAAAGAACGGTTGATGATATTACAATTTCAGTATTAAATGCATTGCCGTACTATCAAGAACAACGTATGTTTGAACAACAGCATAAACTTGAAACGTTCTTAATGAAAGATTTAACAGCGATGTTATCTTTAGTGGTGCAACTACCACCATCACAACGTCCAGAAAAAGAAGAAGAATTGAAAATCTACTTGCAAAATTTTCAAAAAGAAATGGAAGTAGTAGAACGAGATATTCGTGACTCGATTGATCATGATTTGAATGTGAAGATGAGAGCAGCGACTGAGAAGTTTAAGAATAAATAAAAAAAGCGCCTTAAAAGCTTAGTATCACTCGGCTTTAAGGCGCTTTTTTATGGGATTTTATTTTGCCTTTACAGAAGTATGACTAGAAGCAACACTCTCATTATGCAATCGGTCAACCGCGGTTACCACATACGTATACGTCTCTCCAGAAATAACGGTTTTATCTACATAAATTTCTCCAAGTTTTGTTTTTCTTACAGTAGTCAGTAAATTTTTAGGGTTTTGTATATCCACTTCATTTTTTCCATTTACACGGTAAATGGCGTAATAAGCAGAATCATTCTCTCTATTGTCAATGATACCAACAGCAATACCTTCCTCTCTTGGAATGGCACCTTTTAAGGTAGGCTGTTTTGGTGGAACATGATCGAGCAAAGGCATAGGCGGGATTAATGCAGGATATTTATAAATGTCTTTTGAGAGTTTATCTTTCACTCCTAGTGGATTATTATTAATATCTTTTAAGCTAAAATGCATACTTCCCTTTATTTGAGGATATAGCCGGTTTAATGTAAGTTGTCTTGGGTATTCTTCAGGATCAGACCAAGCGGGGACAGAGTTATTATTAATTTTATAGGCTGCCTGACCGATGTATAGGTGAATTGGTTTGTTATTTGTTTCTTTTACCCACCAATCTACTAAAATGTCATATGCAGCAGGTGTGAAACCGATATTCCAATATATTTGCGGTGTAATGTAGTCAATATAGCCTTTTTGTATCCATTCACGTGTATCAGCGTAAAGATCATCATAGTTTCTTTGACCTGCGGTTGTGTTAGAACCGGTTGGATCGTCAGCTATATTTCGCCATACGCCGAATGGACTAATGCCAAATTTCATGTATGACTTTTCTTGTTTAATAGCAGCATTTAAACCTTTTACAAGTTCATTTACATTGTTACGTCGCCAATCCTCTATATTTGTAAATCTACCGTTATTATACGTTTCGTACGTTTTTCGATCAGGGAATTCTTCACCAACTACTTTATATGGATAAAAATAATCATCCATATGAAGGGCATCAATGTCATAATTTTGCACGATCTCTAAAGCACCTTCTGTTATAAATTTTTTCACTTCTGGAATACCGGGATTGTAATATAACTTTCCGCCATATGGTACAACCCAATCGGGATGTTGTCTTGCAGGGTGATTATTTGATAATCGATTTATATCAGTGTGATTCATCGTTATTCGGTATGGATTAATCCATGCGTGAAATTCTATATTTCTTTTATGTGCTTCTTCAACCATAAATGCGAGTGGGTCGTATCCAGGGTCTTTACCTTGTGTACCCGTAATGTATTCAGACCAAGGACCGTATTTGGAAGGATAAAAAGCATCAGCAGTGGGTTTAATTTGTACAACCACTGCATTCATGCCAGTGCTTTTTACATCGTCTAGCAATCTTATAAATTCTTGTTTCTGCTTATCCATAGGTAAGCCAGTTTTTGAGGGCCAATCAATATTAAGAACTGATGCAATCCACACGGCACGTAATTCATGTTTTTTATACGTAGTATTAACTTCAGCATAAGTAGAGTGAGGGGGAATGAAAGAGAAAGGAATAAAAAAGATGACGATACAACATATCATTAATAAACGTTTCATGATCATTTATACGCCTCCTTATTATATGGTTAACTAAAATAATATCCGAGGTGAGGTTGTTCTTACAATTGAAAAAATAAATATTGAAACATTAATTTAATAGGAGAAATATTTTTAGTGAAATTTACTTTCATCACAACTAAATTCTTTCACTACTTCATATGCTTGTTAGTAAAGTGAAACTTCCTTTCATTCGAAGGGGATAATTCATAAGTATAGGAGGATTAATAAATGAAGGTTTTATTCGTTTGTTCTGGAGGAATGTCCAGTGCAATTGTTGTAAACGCTTTAAAAAAAGAAGCGAAGAAAAAAGGTATGAATATGGAAGTACATGCAATTGGAACAAGTGAGGTAGAGGAAGAAGTGAAGAATGGTTGGGATGTTGTAATGGTTGCACCTCAAGTAAGACATCGATTTGACTCTGTAAAAAAATTTGCAGAAGAGGAATCTATTCCATGCGGTATCATACCGCCGCAAGCATATACGCCGCTTGGTGGACCGACTTTATTAAAAACTGTAAATGATTTAATTCGTTAGGGGGAAGTGTTATGAATAAGTTTGTCACGTTTCTTGATAAAAACTTATCTGGACCGATGGCAAGGCTTTCTGAACAAAGGCATTTACAAGCAATCCGTGATGGAGTTATTTCAGCATTACCATTTATCATCGTAGGAAGTTTCTTTTTAATCGTAGCATTTCCACCATTACCGAAAGATAGTTTCATATCCGTTTGGGCATTAAAGAATCAAACAAGTATATTAATACCATATCGGTTAACGATGTTTATTATGTCTTTATATATAGCATTTGGAATAGGATATAATTTGGCGAAAAGTTATAAACTAGATGCTTTATCGGGAGCGCAGCTTGCAGTATGTTCACTGCTATTAACATTAACGCCTGAATTAATTGATAAAAAAGGATTTATGCTTCCGATGACAAATCTCGGAGGTCATGGATTATTCGTGACGATGATTGTTTCTATTTTATCCGTAGAGATTTTAAGGTTTTGTAAGAAGAAAAATGTAATGATTAAAATGCCAGAACAAGTACCGCCATCTGTGTCGCGTTCATTTGAAGCACTTATACCTGCTGCATTCGTTATTATTATAATGAGTCTAGTAACTGTCGTTTTTAGCATTGATTTACACCATGTTGTTGATAAATTAGCAGCACCATTAGTAAAAGCTGGGGATAGTTACTTCGGTGTAATGATTCCAGTGTTTTTAATTACGTTTTTTTGGTCATTCGGAATCCATGGTGTGTCGGTTGTTGGAACTGTTGCTCGGCCATTATGGGAAGTATACCTAGGGAAAAATGGTGAAGCAGTTGCTAGTGGAGCAGATCAGTTGCCATTTATTTCACCAGAGCCGTTATATCAATGGTTTATATGGATTGGCGGTTCTGGTGCGACATTAGGGCTTGTATTAGCTATGATTGTATTTGGTCGATCGAAATATTCGAAAGCATTATCAAGAACTTGTATTGTTCCGGGTATTTTTAATATTAATGAGCCAGTCATATTCGGATTACCGATTGTACTAAATCCAATTTTAATTATCCCATTTATCATTACACCACTTGTAACAGCAACTGTCGCATATTCAGCCACTGCGATGGGATTTGTAACACCAACACATATTATGCCACCGTGGACATTACCAGCTCCAATTGGTGCGTATTTAGCTACAGGTGGAGATTGGCGTGCAATAGTATTAGTTTTTATAAATATAGCAATATCATTCCTTATTTATTTACCATTCTTTAAAATGTACGACAAAAATATGCTTGAAATTGAGAAGAATGGTGAAGGGGAAGCTGTTAATCCATAATCTTTATGCTTTAATTTATGAGTGATAGGCATTTTGTCTATCACTTCTTTCACATTAAGTTGAGAGAAGGTGAAATGGAATGAATATAAAATTTAGTTATAAAGGTGTATTTTTATTATTATTTGGAGTGATATGTGCGAATTTACTTTTTGTACCTTTATTAAGAATGTTACATCTATCACAAATGCATAGTATTTGGCTCGTTACAAGCATTGCGGCAAGTATTTTGCTTACAGTAGTTGTTTCTTTTATTGATGGATCGTTTGCATCGAAAGCGCAGTTGTTTTTTAGATTTATATTCTTTTCGATCGGTTGTACGTTTGTAACTTACATGATTGTTTTTTAGTGAATAGGAGGTCATGCATGTTATGTATATTGCAGGGATAATGTCCGGTACTTCGTTAGATGGAATAGATGTAGCGCTCGTTCATATAGAAGGGAGTGGTGTAGAGTCTAAGGTCGAACTTATCCATCTTACTACAGTTCCATTTTGTAATGATATGAAAAATGAAATCCAACAAGCGTTATCAATAGAAAATTCAAATGTACAACTCATATGCAGTTTAAATTTTAAGCTCGGTTTATGTTTTGCCAATGCTGTAAAAGAAGTTTGTAAAGAGGCCGATTTTCCTTTGAAACAATTAGATTCAATAGGTTCTCACGGACAAACGATTTATCATCAGCCAAAGCAAGATGGTAATATGATACCTTCCACATTGCAAATTGGGGAACCTGCAGTAATAGCATCCGAAACGAACACGACGGTTATCTCAAATTTCCGAACGATGGACATGGCAGCAGGAGGACAAGGTGCACCACTTGTGCCATATTCAGAAATTATTTTGTATCGGCATTCAACTAAAAATAGACTGTTACAAAATATTGGCGGGATTGGTAATGTTACAGTAATACCAAGTCACCTAAGTAATAAGAGCGTTATGGCTTTTGATAATGGTCCAGGGAATATGGTAATGGATGAAGTATGTCAAAGGTTATTTCAGTTGCCATATGATCAAAATGGTGAGATTGCAAAAAAGGGAGTAGTTGTAGATGAAATTTTGACATATTGTATGAGCCATCCATTTTTGAAAATGAACCCACCGAAATCAACTGGTAGAGAACAGTTTGGAGAAGAATTTGTAAGTGAGTTATTGAAGCGGTATGAAAAGCATAGTAAAGAAAATATATTGACGACTGTCACGATGTTTACAGCGAGTTCAATTATTCATCATTATAAGGAGTTTATTCTGCCGTATTATGAAATCGATGAGGTGATATTAGGTGGTGGCGGCAGTTATAATAGCACACTTGTTGAAATGTTGCGAAATGGATTGAAGGAAGAAAAATGCGCAATTTTTATTCAAGAAAATTTAGGCTATTCTTCTGCAGCGAAAGAAGCTATCGCCTTTGCAATTTTAGCAAATGAAACGCATCATCGTAATCCGAGTAATGTACCAAGCGCAACAGGTGCAAAGCAATCTGTAGTTTTAGGGAATATAACATTCCCGCCAATATGAAGAAAATGAGGCGAATATATATGAAGTATATGATTGGAGTAGATGGCGGGGGAACGAAGACAGAAGCAATTGCCTTTGATCAAGACGGAAAGGAAATTATAAGGGGTAAGGGCGGTTTTGGAAATATATTAATAGATTTTGAAGAAGCTCTTGTGCATATTATGGAAGCAATCGATCATTGCCAGAAAGCTTTAATAAATAACAATTGCGTTTGTATTTGTTTAGGATTAGCAGGTATAAGTGGAGCAAATACAAATGAATTAATATTACGTCTACAAAAGAAGTACGGAACACCAATTGAAGTTTTTAATGACGCAATGATTGCACATGCAGCTGCTTTACAAGGAAAGGATGGAATTTTAACAATTGGCGGCACAGGTGCGATTTGTCTAGGAAAAAAAGGAGAAGTGCACGAGTATAGCGGTGGATGGGGACATATTTTAGGAGATGAAGGAAGTGGATATTGGATTGCATTACAAGGTTTAAAGAGAATGGCAAATCAATTTGATCAAGGCGTTGCACTTTGTCCATTAAGCTTAAGGATTCAAGATGAGTTTCAACTTTTGACGTCGTCTCATATAAAAAGACTAGTTTATAGTTCTTCAAAAGATAAAGTTGCAGCAATCGCACCATTAGTTATTCAGGAAGCGAGAAATGGGAATGATGATGCACATGAAATTATGATGCAAGCTGGTAAGGAATTAGCGAGAATTACAGTAAATCTTTATAATAAGATGCAATTTAAGTTTGCAACTCCCATTGCAGTAAGTGGAAGCATATTACGTTTAGTTCCTGAAATATATACTGAATTTAAGAAATGCTGCGTGAAGAGTATAGGAGAAATTACCTTTGTATCACAATCAGAATCAGCAGCGAAAGGAACCTATTATTTAATGAAGAATATATATTTTAAAAAATAGAAGCATGAGAATTTTTGTATGATTTGTAAAAATATGATGTTAAAATATATAAAGGGATGTAGATAAAAAAGTACAATATACATAGTCATTGAATATTGTATAAGTACTCCTACGTAGAAAGTGAATGATTACATGATTAATAGTATGCAATTTTTTTATTTGGTGGTTTCTTATTTATTTGGAAACATATTGACTGCTTATCTAGTAACGAAATGGAGACATAACGTTGATATTCGGGATGAAGGAAGTGGTAATCCTGGAGCAAGAAACATGGGGCGCGTATATGGAAAAGGATATTTCATCGCTACATTTTTAGGTGATGCAATTAAAGGGGCAATTGTAGTTTCTATTGCAAAATACCTTTTTGGAGATTCTACATTTGTAATGTTAGCTTTATTGGCTGTTTTACTTGGACATATTTATCCAATTGTATTTAAAGGCAAGGGCGGAAAAGGCATATCAACATTTATCGGAGGATTAATCGCATTTGATTATTTGATAGCGCTTACCCTTGTTGCTGTTTTCATTATATTTTATTTAATATTTAAAGGGTTTACGAAGCCAGGACTAATTACAATCGCTTGTTTACCAATTTGCATGATTTTGTATTCTTACTCTATTGTTACGACTATTTTAAGTGCACTTATAATTGTACTTATTTTATATGTAAATCGCGAATGACATGAGCTTTTAATAAGTGGAGTTAATCTCCACTTATAATATTTATTAAATGAATAAAGGAGATACAACATGGGGTTAATTTATAAAGTTGCTGATCAAGATTGGGAATTTGAAAGTATACATAAATTGAATTATAAAACATTTGTAGAAGAAATTCCGCAACATGAAGAAACGAAAGAACGTACTCGTATTGATCGGTTTCATGAAGAGAATACATATTTAATTTGTTTAGATGACGATAAGTTAGTAGGTATGGTTGCATTGCGAGGAAAACGACCATTCTCATTAGATTATAAAATTTCAAACCTAGATTTTTATTTGGAAGAACATGGAGAAAATGTATATGAAATTCGTTTACTTTCAGTAGAACGTGAATATCGAAATGGAAGAGCATTGTTAGGTTTAATTCGCTTTTTACATCGTTATTTGCTTCTAAATGGATATGAATTGGCACTCATTTCTGCTACAACACGTGAACTACCTTTATATGAACAAATGGGATTTAAGTCTTTCCATACGTTAGTTGGTACAGAAGAAGCAGCCTTTCAGCCAATGTATGTTAGTCCTTCTATGTTTGAAGCGTCGAGTGTTGGAGGGATAATGACGAAAGAATTTACGTTTTTACCAGGTCCAGTAGATATTGAAGAAAATGTTCGAAAGGCATTTTCTACTAAGCCGATTTCGCATCGTTCCAAGTCATTTCAAGTGACGATGGAAAATATCAAAAAACGTTTACTGCAAATGACAAAAGCAAAACGTGTGCAAATACTGTTAGGAACAGGGACGTTAGCGAATGATGCCATTGCTTTACAATTACGTTCTTTAAAAGGAAAAGGATTAGTATTAACAAATGGGGAATTTGGTAATAGATTAGTTGGACACGCAAAACGCGCGCAATTACATTTTGATACGTATAAAAAAGAAATGGGAGAACCGTTTCTTTATACAGAATTAGAAAAAATTATGGAAACTGGCAATTATGAATGGCTTTGGTTTGTTCACCATGAAACATCTACCGGAATGTTAAATGAGTTAGACGAGCTAAATGTTTTATGTAAAAAGTTTAAAGTGAAACTATGTGTAGATTGTATCAGTTCAATTGGAGCGATACCGATTGATTTAATGGATGTATATTTTGCAAGTGGTGTTAGCGGAAAGGCAATTAAATCGTTTACTGGATTATCTTTCGTTTTTCATAATCATAATGTAAAAGTAAACGAGACTTTACCGGCCTATATGGACATTGGTATGTACGAAGAAAATGAAAGTATTCCATATTCTCATTCATGGAATTTAATTTATGCTTTGCAAGAAGCATTGAAGAGATTTGAAGATGAAACAGCATTTGTAAAAATAAAAGAGACATATGATTATATGGAAGAAGCTATTACGAGTATAGGACTAAACCTTGTTTCACCTAAAGAACATGCCGCACCAATTATACTTACGATTCAATTAGATGAAGATCAGTCTTCTAAAACAGTAGGTGATGCGTTAGCATTACAAGGATATATTATCCATTATGAATCAGCATATTTACAAAAGAATAACTGGATCCAAATTGCATGTTTAAATGATTATAAAGAACGTGATATGAAGAGGATGTTAAATTGTTTGCAAATGTATGTATTACAGAGTGAGGTACATATATAAAGACTTTTTCTTAATATAGATGGTTTCGTATAAAGGAGTTGCGACTTACGAAAACTTAGGAATAGAACATTGGAAGAGGTGCTAGTATGATAACTAAAAAATTACCATTACATATAGACGATATTAAAAAAGCTCAAAACATTCTGGATAGAAATGCTCGTAAAACGCCATTAGTAAAATCATTTTATTTGACTAGTAAAACGGGTGGAGAAATTCACTTGAAATTAGAAAATATGCAATTAACAGGTTCGTTTAAATTCCGTGGTGCGTTTAATAAAATGTCACAGCTGACAGATCAAGAAAAAGAGAGAGGAGTAATTGCTTGTTCTGCTGGTAATCATGCGCAAGGAATTGCTTTATCTGCTCATTTACTCGGTATTAAGAGTAAAATTGTTATGCCGATTTCTGCACCTCAGGCGAAAGTTGATGCAACTAAAGGATATGGATCTGAAGTAGTTTTACATGGTGAAACCTTTGATGATGCGAAGGCAAAATGTGAGGAGATTATTAGGGAAACAGGTGAAACATATTTACATCCATATGATGATGTGGAGGTAATGGCTGGTCAAGGTACTATTGGTTTGGACATTCTTGATGATATGTGGGATGTAGATACTGTTCTTGTACCAATTGGTGGAGGCGGAATTATTTCTGGAATTGCTGTTGCATTAAAATCTTTTAACCCATCGATTAATATAATTGGTGTCCAAGCAGAAAATGTTCATGGGATGAAGACATCTTATGACAAAGGTACAATTTTAGAACATTATGAGGCACCTACTATAGCAGATGGTTGCGCGGTAAAAATACCAGGCAATTTAACGTTTGAAGTTGTAAAAGAATTAGTAGATGATATTGTAACAGTATCAGAAGGCGAATTAGAAGTAGCGATGAAAGACTTATTACAGCGTGGTAAAGCTGTTGTAGAAGGTGCAGGCGCTTTAGCTACTGCTGCTTTACTTGCAGGGAAAGTTGATACATATATTAAAGGGAAAAAAGTAGTAGCTGTTATATCTGGTGGGAACGTAGACTTACAGCGCATTTCGAGTGTTTGTGAGCAATTTTTTGTAGCGAATGAAGTGAAATAGTTTTATGAAAAAGGAGCTAAGTGAAATTATATTAGCTCCTTTTTCATTATGTTTGTGCGGGAGTAAATAATGACTCCATTTTTACTTTGCTCTTTTCTCGAATTTCAGCGTCTGCATGGCGCATAACAAATTTATGCGCTATGGCAATCGCTAAAACATCATCTAATAAGCCAATCCCAATAATAGCAGCTATATCTGGAATGAAATCGATTGTTAATACGTAATAGGATAAAGCAGCTAATATGATGAATTTTGCTTTAGTAGGTAACTCTTTTTTTCTCATTGTGTAGTATAAAATAATACTTTCATATACGCTAGATTTACCGAGGTTTGCTGAGCTTTTCTTGAATTTTTTCCAAAGTGTCTGTTTCTCCATTTAAAAACTCCTTTTACAAAAAAATATATTTTTTAAAAGGATAGACAAAGAAGAGAGGGAATAATCAATTTTATTGTTTTTCTTATTGTATATTTCCACAAAAATAGGGAATTACCTGTGCAAAATAATAGAATGTTGGTTACGTAATGATTCAAAGTGTTTCGTTACATAGTAAGTGTTCGCGCTACGGCGGTAATAAATCAGCAAACCCTTGTGATATTTGGCAATACACAGAAACAGGAAATGTACCTGGTATTCACTTATAGGGAAATAAGTCACTGTCTTGGTTTACTGGAGCAGCACAAGAGCAAATAGAAGTAGCTAAATAAAATATAATCCAATTAGGAGCTTTTTCAAGTGAGTACATTGAAGATGTTAGGGGAGCATTAACATCGTTAAAAATGGCTGCTAAGTTCATTTTACAACCTGTTGTATTAGCATATTTTACTTCTGATCCAACTTCAGATGCTCAATATAAATACGATGAAGAAGAACCTTGATTGTAGAGATTGGTAGTATGAGTATTAACTCAATATAAATACGTTGACTGTTATTCTTTTAACTATGACAACAATTCCTCTACTCCGACGCAATCTATTAACAGCATTTTTAATGAAGGAGCTATTTTAATTGTCTCTTCAATATCTAAATCTCCAAAACCCACTGTATATAATCCGAATCCTTCTTTTCCATCTACATATAGTAATGCTATTTCGCCTTCATCATCACCAATTGCTAATGAATTTGGTATATATTTTTGAATATCATGCGCTTCATTCATCTCTATGCAATCAGTAGGGCCCAAAATACGTATGTAAAGTTCATTTTTTACATTAATCTCTGCATTTGTACATTGTTGCATTACTTCTAAATAATCTAATGGTACATCTATTGATGAGAACTTTTGTAATTTTTGAATAGCCTCTTTACTCGCTGGTGATTCATAAGCTTCTAATGTGAAGGCCTCATTTAATTTTTCTAGAATATTCATTAATAATCAATCCCTTCTTACTTTACTTTTAGTTTATCAAACATTTTAAATTATTGTTCTAAAATTTCCGAAATGTTTTCTTTAGAAAATCCTGCGTGTTCAAAATCAGATACTAGATTTTTTAATTCATCTTGTAAAGTAGAACTCCATTTTCCATTACTTTAATTTAAACGCCCATCGCGTCTTAAATTCTGTGCATTAGAAATTATGGTGAATAATCCTTTTCATGACTCGATAATCACTGTTGGTGCGAGTTTCCCGACAGGTGTAAGACCAGCTACTGCCATTCCATCAGCTATATCTCTGGCTGATTTTTTATCATCAAATTCTGTTTCCTCTGAAGAAGGTTTACCACACATTGCAACTTCTTTCATTGTAACATCTTGATTATCTGTATTCCGGAACCTTTCGATAATTAGTTTCAAATATTCTTTTACTTGTATAATTGAATTTATAGATAGATGTAAAAGCATTTGTTTTTGCATCATTAAACCTTTAAATGAACAGTTGATTAGATGCTCCAATCCATTGAAAACACAAATGCTCTATTTCATTATAGATTCTAATGTGATTCTGGTATTAATTGCACGATTAGCCACTTCATATAGCATTTCAGGTGTTACTTTGTTTTGAACCATTTTTCCCTCTCTTTTCTCCCAGCTTTTTGAAAGTTATCGCTTCGGCGATGGCTTTTTTATTTTCTCAGATGAAGCCGATGAGTTTGAGTTTTGGAATTTTATCGTGGTATTATTTATGTAACAAGGGGATATTGTAAGAAAAAATACAATTTGAGGGGAAAATGAGCATGGGAATTTATAACTATGAAGCGAAAGAGGATTTGCAAGTAGGAGATGTTTGTTTAGAACGAGATATTTATGAAATTATAAATTTTTACAAGAAAGGGTCAATAGTTTTATGTGATTCAGTATCTCGTTTCAGTGCGAATTCAGACAGAATGTTTGAAGTGATAAATAGGATAGAAACATATATGCATAAAAATGAAGACTATACATATCAGGTTTCGGATAGGCCCAAGTTGATTTATGTAGTTGAGCAGGTAAGATAAGGAAGCATCCATAACGGGTGCTTTTTTCTTTGTTATATAGAAATTACACATTAAACGTGAATTTGAACAAAATGGACATTTGGATTCAAATTATTTGTGATATGTATAGTAAAATGTATGTGGATGATTTATTTATTATTAAACATTTTATAAGCGGTATGGGGGAAGAAAAATGAAGATAATAGAACTACCAATTGAATTCGAATTTAATGGGGAAAAACAATGTATTTATCCGAGCTTAATTATAGTAAATAATGAATTAACTTTAGTAGATACAGGTTATATAAATTTTTTACCTTTAATTGAAGATATAATTTTAAAACAGGGGTATGAGATGAAAAACTTGAAAAATATAATTATTACTCATTATGATGACGATCATATAGGCTCTTTATACGATTTCAAATTGAAATATCCTCAAATTAATATTATTGCGAGTGAAATTGAATCAAACTATATTAATGGTGAAATAAAATCAGAGAGATTAGTTCAAGCGGAAGAAATGTTACAATGTATGCCGAATGAAGAAAAAGAATTTGGTAAATGGTTTATACAACAGTTAAAAAATATTAAACATATTTCCGTCGATGAAAAAGTATATGATGGTCAAATGATTTTAAATAATGAATGTCAAATAGTAGCGACGCCAGGGCATACTTCAGGACATATTTCATTATATTTTCCGAATTTAAACTGTGTAATTACAGGAGATGCGGCCGTTCAAGAGAATCGTGAGTTAGTAATAGCTAATCCAAATTTTTGTTTAGATATAGAAAAGGCGGAAGAGTCTTTAAAGAGGATTAAAAGCCTAAAAGCCGTAAAGTATTATTGCTATCATGGAGGGAAATTCATTATATAAAATAATAAAAAACCGATCTTTCTTATATAGAAAAGATCGGTTTTTTAATTCATAGATTCTGCAATTTGAATTAAATCCTTTACGTTATATTCTCCTTTTATATAGCGTTTGTTACCAATTGCAATTGTGTATTGAAAACCATTTTTCTGAAAGAGGAGCTCATATGCTGAATCAAAATGAGGATTATATAATGCTTTTATATTATTTTTTAAACTGTAGAACTTTGCGCCCCTATGTACATTGAAGCCTAATTTGTTTTGAACTGGTGAAACAGTGATTTTGAAAATCCCATTAATATCTTCATTGTAGTATCGTAGTTCTAAGTAATCGTTATAGATGTACCCTTGAAATTCGTGAATTTCGAACGGGAATTTTGTAGGAGTAAGTATATGTTCCTTACACTTCATTTCATATTCTTTTACGATAGTAGCTTCTTTCATAAGTGGATTGCCATCATAAATTTGATTCATGTGAGATATTTTATTATTTTTTGTTACTATTTCTAAAATGAAACCGATAGTAAATTCATCATTAGTGTCTTTGGAATAAGAAATAAGAATTGTAGTATCCTCTTTTGGAGATGGTACTATTTTAATTTCATGAATAGGTTTATTTGTTTGGAAAGTAGGTAGTTCAATCCCTTCAGTTACATATGATTGCATTAATTTTTTATCATTTATGAGTAAAGCTTGTTTAAATTCACTTATCACATCTGTTTGGGATTGCGCCATAATAATTGTGATGGATTGAAAATATAGTAAAAAAAACATGCAAAAAATCTTTATGAATGTAGTGGTCAATTTTATCACCCTGTAACTATATTTCCGTAACATTGAAATATATATGTATAGGAGGGGAGAAGATGAGTTTATTATTTGATGTAATAGCAGATATAATTTTATTTTATCTTCGAAATGACATGAAATTAAAACATCATATTGCCAAATTAAGCGAATTTGAGTGGTTTCGAAAGCTACACGAAGATACAAAGTATACAAGATTAATCTGGAATAATAGAAAAAATAAGAAGTTCATTTTGTCTTCTACTAACATGGAAGCATTAATAAATTCCGAGAAAAAGCAAAAAGAATTTGTCCGACTAGTACACGATGAATATAAAAAAAGAAGATAAGAATTTTTTTATTTTTCATATTTGGCGAAACAAATGGTACAATGAAAGCTAATGTGAAAAATAAGGAAAAGAAGTGGTCTATTTGAAAAACTTTTTAGAATTAGGAATTAGCGAAACTTTTAATCATACATTACGTGAAAATGGAATTACAGAAGCAACACCGATTCAGGAGAAAGCAATTCCTGTTATACTGTCAGGTAAAGATATTATTGGTCAAGCGAAAACAGGAACGGGTAAAACGTTAGCATTTGTGTTACCGATTTTAGAAAAAATCGATCCAGAATGTAGTGATGTTCAGGCTTTGATTGTTGCACCAACAAGGGAACTAGCCCTGCAAATTACAACTGAAATTAAAAAAATGCTTGTTCAAAGAGAAGATATTAATGTACTAGCGATTTATGGTGGGCAAGATGTAGCACAACAATTGAGAAAATTAAAAGGTAATACACATATTGTTGTTGCAACACCAGGACGATTATTAGATCATATACGACGTGAAACAATTGATTTAAGTAATCTTTCAACGATTGTACTAGATGAAGCGGATCAAATGCTTTATTTCGGTTTCTTATATGATATTGAAGATATTTTAGATGAGACACCTGGTAGTAAACAAACGATGTTATTCTCAGCAACGATGCCAAAAGATATTAAAAAACTGGCGAAGCGTTATATGGATGAGCCGCAAATGATTCAAGTACAAAGTGAAGAAGTAACGGTAGATACAATTGAGCAGCGTGTCATTGAGACGACAGATCGTGCAAAGCCAGATGCACTTCGTTTTGTTATGGATCGTGATCAGCCATTTTTAGCAGTTATTTTCTGTCGTACAAAGGTTAGAGCAAGTAAGCTATATGATAATTTAAAAGGACTAGGTTATAATTGTGCTGAACTTCATGGTGATATACCTCAAGCGAAACGTGAAAGAGTTATGAAGAGTTTCCGCGAAGCTAAAATTCAGTACTTAATCGCAACGGATGTAGCAGCTCGTGGACTGGATGTAGATGGTGTAACGCACGTATTTAACTTTGATATCCCTGAAGATGTAGAAAGTTATATTCACCGCATTGGCCGAACAGGGCGTGCAGGTGGATCAGGTCTTGCAATTACGTTCGTTGCAGCGAAAGATGAAAAACATTTGGAAGAAATTGAAAAAACGCTTGGTGCACCAATACAAAGAGAAATAATCGAACAACCGAAGATAAAACGTGTAGATGAAAATGGAAAACCGGTACCAAAGCCGGCTCCGAAGAAATCAGGTCAAAATCGCCAAAGAGATAGCCGTGAAGGTTCAAGACGTGATTCGAGAAATAGCTCAAGAAATGATTCAAGAAGTGATTCAAGAAATAGTTCGAGAAATGAAAATAATCGATCATTTAATAAGCCAAGTAATAAAAAAGGTAGTACAAAACAAGGTCAGCAAAGACGTGGCCGTTAAATAGTTATAATTGTAAAAGAGTCGCAAAATATTGCGGCTCTTTTTTTGTTTGTATACAACAAGGATGATGGCAAGAAAAAACAAAAATTTCATTCACCGTATTTAAAAGTTATAAAGGGAATTTTATAGTTCAAAACCAGTAGAGCAAGGGTATTACTACCATGTCGCAATTCAAGAACAAGTGCAACTTATGTATGAACAATATTTAATTGGAAAAAATCGAGAGAAAGCAATTCGTACTAGCTCCCCTGATGCTGATACGGATTATGAAAAAATCAATTGGTATAACGATACGAAAACATCTTTTGCAAACAAAGATTTGGACGATGGGGTGAAAGAAATTCGTAACACATTCAAATGGTACGGGAATGTTATGCTGCAGCAAAAAGAGAACGGAACTTATTATGTCTACTATTTAGGCAGAATACTTCTGTTGAAAGAAAAGGTATTGAAGCGAGCGAATATTTTTATTACACATTCCGCAATTATTGAAATGGAACAAGAGAAGTTTATGAAGGATTAAACTCGTATTGGGGTTCGATGGGGAACTCGAGAAGCACCACTGCCATCCTAATTGGGAAATTGCTTACTATGACGATGAAGGTAATGTAGTGTGAAGTTAACAGAAGGGATAGTATACGAAATAAGAAAAAAGGACTAGCAGTCGTACCTGCCGTCCTTTAATAGGAGAAAAAGTAATCTTATTTAGAACTACGCATAAACAGAAAATCTGCTTGTAATTAGTTTTACCCTAACTATACGTGTCTATACAGAAAAGGGATAAGTAAAAAATACTTATCCCCGGAAGGGAAATCCCAAGCACCAAAATGGCTCGTATTGGTCTGCAGGTTCAAAAGTAGTATATGTAAAACGAAAAATCTCATACAAAAAGCAGACAACGATTTTGGTTGTCTGCCAGTGTGTTCAATGAGTTAGCTAATTGTGATAATTTGCATCCCCATTACGAGAAGAGTGAAGCTGCTAGTTCAAACAGCTTGTTGGTATTATTATCGATTTCTTAAAAAATATACAGAGAAAGCAGATAAGTGAAGAACCTACCTGCTTCTGCTGTAACAAAAGAAAGAAGTATTAGCCGTGGACACGGCGGCTTGAAAATAGTATGTATTTTTATTTGAAAAATATTCAAGGGATGAAGAAACATGGAATGTTTAATAAAAGGTGTTTGTGAAATTAATCAGCTAATTAGTAAAATAAAAGAGAAAAACAATGAGCAAATATAACAATAAAAAGGTAAATGTTCAAAAGAGCGATGAGTATAAAGTAAAACAAAATAGTTAGATTAAAGACTGATTTTCATAAAAAATAAAGCACACATATAAGTGTGCTCTTATGAACGCTTTAGATTTGTATGACTAGATAGTCACCATACAATAAAATATGCTTGTTTGATATAAATGTGTGTCAAATCTATAACATATATTTTGGGGTGTATAAGGAATATTAAATGTTAATTAACCAAGCATATTGTTTTTATTAACGAATTTGTGCAACTGTTAAAGCGGCAGAACGAATATCTACTGTACCAATTACTTCAACGGGTACAATTTGAATTAAATCACCAGGGTTTAAGTTAATTAGAATGACACCGCTGGATACATCTACTTCACCAGTGCCAATGATATTAGAACGGACTGCGGTTCCAGATCCTGCAATAATATTAGTTGATGAGTTTAGTGTCAAGAAAAAGCGCGCTGCTTCCGGGGCTACTGGAACATTATCGAGGCTGATTGTTAATGTATAGCTGATTTGATAAATACCAGCTACTTGAATTCTAATACCAGTTTCTGTACTAATTGTATCATTGATTACAGGGACAGTAATATTAGGATTTGGGCCCGTACTAGGTAGTAGTAGTGGCGTGAATAGTGTTGCAAATTGAGGTGAAGTAGCATTAAAAGCAAAACCGAGAGCTGGTAGAGTACTGGGGGCTTGTGCGCCACAATTAAAGTTTGTGAGCTTACGACTAGATGAGCGCATATTTTCACTCCTTTCTTTCATTTAGATTGCGTGAGTAATAACCTCACGTTTTGGACAAGCACAATACAATATATGAAAATTTATAGTAAATAGTGCAGAGGGCTACTGTTATGAATCAAATTAACTATCTGTTGTACAAAGGAAACACTACGCTTACAGAAATGGTTTGTAACCTAAAGTTGAAAAAATAGTATGAACAGAGTTAAAAATGTTATTTAGAAATGAAAAAAAACTGAACTGCACCCCAATT
>NZ_BTRL01000048.1:0-2349 GCF_054771475.1 Bacillus sp. MN7755 | reverse complement strand
GTAGGACGTCGCCAAGCAACTGTAAGACGAGTCAGAATGACTCGTCTTTTTTGTGTTTATAACTTTGTATTAACCTCAAGGTACCATTTTAAGTGATCCCTCTTCTTTTAATCCTCTCATATTCAATTTCTTTCATCATTTTCGATGTGTAGTTTAAGATTTTCTATTTTATTTTTTGCAGAAGCAATCTGTCGGTGTGTTAAAATAATACAGTTATTTTTTGAAGTACTTTAGTATAGGGAGATTTAATTTTAAAAAAAGGAGATAATATGAAAAAGATAGGTGTAATTACTATAGTAGTTTTAATCCTTCTAGCAATTGCTTATATGTTAGTCGGGAATTATTTTTATAACTATGCGTTGAATGCGAAACAAGAAAAAGAATTTTTAGAGGATAATCCTCATTTAGCAGAAACGGTAAATGCATCGGGAGATGTATTAGCTACAAATGAAGAAAAGAATGCGAACTTCGTATCGAAGTATAAGCCTAACACATTAACTATACGTTCTTTCGATAAACTGAATTTAACAGGTTATGAATATATGAATGAACAATCTAGTCATAAATGGGCGATTGTAGTTCATGGATACAATGGTAGAGCATCAGAAATGACGAAATATATTCGTAACTTTTATGAACAAGGCTATAATGTCATAGCACCAGATCTTCGTGGGCACGGAAATAGTGAAGGGAATTATGTTGGTATGGGCTGGCATGATCGTAAAGACATTTTGATTTGGATTCAACAAATTGTAAAGAAAGATCCTAATGCTGAAATAGCACTCTTTGGTGTTTCAATGGGCGGGGCAACTGTAATGATGACTTCAGGTGAAGATTTACCTTCTAATGTTAAAGTTATTATTGAAGATTGTGGATACTCAACTGTTATTGATGAATTTACTTATCAACTAAAAGATCTATTCCATTTGCCGAAGTTTCCTGTTATGAATGCGGCAAATACAGTTACAAAATTAAGAGCTGGATATGATTTAGAAGAAGCTTCAGCTATTAAACAAGTTGCGAAAAGTAAAACACCGATGCTATTCATTCACGGGGATGCGGATACATTCGTTCCTTTTGAAATGTTAGATGAAGTGTATAATGCTGCAAAAGTAGAAAAAGAGAAATTAATTGTTCCAGGTGCTGGACATGGAGAAGCTGAGAAGATAGATTCAAATACATATTGGAATACCGTATGGAAGTTCGTAGGGAGATATATTCCAGCATAATTAGATTTATATATGCGATAATCAGAAGGTAATACTTTTGATTATCGTTTTTCTATTTATAAATTCATTTTAGGTTTCAGTATATAAGGCTTGAAGCATAAATTTTTGAATTTCTTAGTGCCAGTGCTACAATGATTGGAAACTACATGTTAATGAGGTGTTTCTATGAAAATTGAAGTATGGTCAGATTTTGTATGTCCATTTTGCTATATTGGGAAACGTAGATTAGAAATGGCTTTAGAGCAATTTCCGCATAAGAAGGATGTTGAAGTTGAGTTTAAAAGTTTTGAATTAGACCAAAATGCTCCAATCTATTCTGGAACAAGTATTAATGAAGTACTTGCATCAAAGTATGGGATTAGTATTGAAGAAGCTAAACGTAATAATGTGCAACTAGGCAATCATGCAGCTAGTATGGGTTTAAGTTTTAATTTTGATGAGATGAAGCCGACGAACACTTTTGATGCGCATCGTCTTGCAAAATTTGCAAAGGATCAAGGGAAAGAAAAAGAGATTACGGAAAATCTACTTTTTGCATACTTCACTGAATCGAGAAATTTAAGTGATGTGGATACTCTTGCTACTATGGCTGAAGTATCAGGCTTAGATAAGCAAGAAGCTTTAAGTGTTATTAACGATAAAAATGCGTATGCCAATGATGTTAGAATTGATGAATCGATTGCACAGCAATATCAAATTTCAGGAGTACCTTATTTTATTATTAATCAAAAGTATGCTATTTCGGGTGCGCAACCACTTGAGACTTTTGTTGGTGCACTTCAGCAAGTATGGGAAGAGGAGAATCCTGCACCGAAGTTACAAGAACTTTCAGCAGAAGAAGGAAACGATATGTCTTGTAATGATGGAAGTTGTTCAGTGCCATCAAAAGAACAATAGTTTTTATGAGGGAATAGCAACCCATAGAGTATTTTATGGGTTGCTTATCTATTCTTATAGAAGAGGCGTATAAATAGATATTTTAATAACGTAAATAGGATTTATAAAAAATGAAGTTTTTTTATAAAAACATATTGACGATTGTAGGTTAGAGGTGTAATATAGAACAAGTCGCCGATGCAATAACGCAGAACACGACAAACGAAATAAAAAAACTTAGTTG
>NZ_BTRL01000047.1:0-5866 GCF_054771475.1 Bacillus sp. MN7755 | reverse complement strand
AACTTTTAGGGGTCACTTCAGATTAGCTCCGATTTCAGCAGCATCATTATTACCTGGTGAAATGATACGTACTCTTACAACGTATTCAATAAGTTGTTGTTCTTGAGTAAGAACGGGAATATCATCTACCAATGTAAAACTAGTATTGGCGCTATCAGTACCGTTGGCTTGATCCACGGTATAAAATATTTGTTCTTCTGTCCCAAATGCTTGTCTCCTACGATAAATAGAAAATAGTACATTAGGAGTTCCGGCTGTAGCTCCCCATCCTATTGTGCTAGTCAAAAAAACTCGATTTGTAATATTATCGATAACTAATCTAACTCGTGCTAAGTCTCGAAAATTAGGAGATTTAGGAATACTAATTTCTACACTTTCTCCTTTAGCTGGTTGGTCAAAAACGAATGATTTGAATATATCATTATTCTTTTTATCATTTTCATGTTTAGAAGGTAAATTTTTAGGGTTGGGATCAGGTTTATTCATCTTGTATTTGTTCACCTCCATAATTGGCTTGTCCTATACTATTTAATATATTAGCGACAAGGCGGAAGTGTAACGGCTTTTTTTCTATAAGATAGAAAGAATAGCGTTTTTTTATTTTGGGGGGATTTTTATTTGTTGGCTTGATGGTGATGGGGTAGCGCCACATGCCCATCAACTTAAAATTTTTATAACACCCCAAAACAAAAAAAATGTACATTTTCACATGAAGATGTCAATTTTCTCGTTTTGGAGATATTTGTATTTCTTAACTTGAAAGCGATGTGACACTATCCCTACTATAAAGATAACCAAAATTTAGAAATCATGTTTTTAGTAGAAAATAGCTATTCTAAATAGTGAATTCATAATTATAAGGAGGAATTTAATTATGACAGTAATTACTAAGCTTAAACAAACTATTTCTGGATTAAAAAGTGCTCAAGCATGTTTAGAAGGATTTGTTCTTGATACTGACAATCAGCAAGCAAAACAACTGTATCAAAATGCAGCTCAGCAAACGCAGACAATTATTGATTCTTTAGAACCACGTGTTCAGGAGGTTCTACAAGACGAGCCCCAGTATAATCAATAAAACACATTAATCTTCAAATTTTTTGCAGAGGTCTTATCCTAATTAGATTTATATACCTGGGGTCCTGCCGTATACCCATCAAGTGAAGAAACTTCGCATAAATTTGTCCTTATAGGTCAAAATATATAAGGTATTGTGCTGAAATGCACTTGCCTATTCTAAATAAGGAGTGAGATGAATGGCTGATAAAAACGAACGTGACCGTGTTGACAATGATGCTGGCGAAGCGGTAGGAACTGGTGTCGGTGCTGTCGCTGGAGCTGCTTTGGGTTCTGTTCTTGGTCCACTTGGTACAGTTGCAGGAGGAGCGATGGGTAACAAAGTCGGCGAAGGTGTCGATGAGGCTAATGACAGTGTTGCGAACCGAGAAGATTAGACTTTAACCAAAGTTACACTGAATGAATTGGATTCCCAAAAAGGGAGTACTTTTTTTATTAAGTTAATTCAGCTTTTTTAGGTACATCCCCAGTAAGATTGTGAATCAATTCACTTAAAGTAACGGGTGCGTTAGTTCAACAAGCTAAAAGCAGCAATCATAATCATTTTCTTGATCTTCCGCAATCGGGCGCTATTGCGGAATAAACCTTAGATTTTTAATCGACTTTATTGTTATATTTTTGAGTACAGCGAAGTATCTTATATCGGAAATTAAACAACTATATTTTAACCCCGTCCTAAACTTAGAACGGGGTTATGCTTGTTTTAGCTTTTCAAATTTAATAGCACCACCTAAATGGAAGTTTTATCTCACAACGAAGAGGTAACTCCAGTTCTAAAAGAAGGGCCTGAAGTGTTTTGGGTTTGTAGAGTTGATAGATGCTTTAAAATATGTTTCACCAAGTCGTGATAAACCTTTTAAAGCTAATAAGCATATTACTGAAAATTGGGATGATAACTGGGATAGTGTAAATTCACAGTGGAAAAATGTAATTGGAGGATTATCAATTTCTAGTGTCCAAGGTGAAGCATTCAAGGAAGTTGCTAGTACCATAGAAGGTTTCTTTAAGGAACAGGAATGACTTAATAGTCATTCCTGTTTGTTTTTTTGTGGTATCAAGTTAAGAAGCACATTCTTCCCCAAAAATAATAAAAATGAACTCCGGTGCTATAAAAAAATTTCATTTAGGGGGTACTTTAAAATCTTAGCTTGATGGGCATGGGGTACCGGCAGCATTTCGGAAAAAACCCAAGCAAAGCAAAAAAATACAATAAGCTACCCATCTAGACAGCTCATTTACATGATTTTCGATATAGGAAGTGAGATCCTCCAACTCTTTTAAAGACCTGCCCTGGGTCTACATCTTGCGATACAAGCAGTTTGTTCTGCAAATCATGATTCGATGCAAGCGGGGTGACTTCTTAGGCCCCACCACCTTACACTCAAAAGCAAGGAAAATAACGAAACTTAATAATACACCCTTTATCGTGGGCAGGATTGAATATATTTATTAAAAATATATTCTTGTCCAATCCATTATCATTCTCGAATCATTTAATACTACAAAGGGGGTGAGAACATGGAAAACAATGAAAATATCACGTTTCGATTTGTAAAAAATGATGGCGAAGAAATTAATTTGGGAAATCTTGCTGACAAACGAAAAATTGTCATTGTCATTAATAATCAGATTACATTTGCACCGAATACAACACAAATTGCCAGTGGAGCCGGACAAAACAGTGCAGCAGGAAATAATGCAGCAATCGATTCATCGAATACTGAACAGCAACAAACGGTAGGCGCTGGAGGCAAAGCGATAAATAAAGGAATGAGTGGGGAGCAGATTGAGCCTCATAAAATGAAAAAAGAAAATTCAGATGAAGAGGTAGAATTTGTACTTATCATCAATAATCAAATTAATGAAACCAGTGAGGAACAGGCAAGTGCTACTCAAGTGGCAAGTGGTGGTGGAGAGGACAGTGCAGCGGGAACCAACGCTGCCATCGAAAGTTCTAATACCAAACAGCAACATGCAGTGGGAGGCGGAACGGGTAGTTTGGCAGAAAACGAAGGTGAAGAAGGCGACCAAATAGAGAAATTAGAAAAATGCAAAAAACGCAGAGAAAAATGCAAAAAACGCGATTAAAGAAAAAAATCTGGATTTTCAGATCCAGATTTTATTTGACATGGAAGTTTTTTTGTGCGTTTTTTTGAGTCTAATATTTCTAGAATATACCTAGTCACTAATTCTTCGAAGGCGTGGAAGTCTGATTTATATTACAGAGAGTTGACAAGCGAGAAAAAGTAGCATTAACATTTGATGATGGTCCTGATAATCATTCCCCCCCCCTCTAATCTTGGATATTCTTTCTGAGAACAATATTCCAGCTACTTTCTTTGTAGTTGGACAGCAAATCAATTATGTTCCAGAAATAGTAAAAAATTTATAAGAGAGGAACATACACTAGGAAATCATAGTTGGAGTCATCCGAATTTCACCAAACTCACAACCTCTCAAGCGAAAGAAGAAGTCTTATCTACAGAAGAAGAAATCATTTCATTGACAGGAAATAACCCAACATTATTCCGTCCTCCATATGGCGAATGTACCGAAGCAGATTTTCAAATGATTAATGAACTAGGTACAAGTTGATTATGTGGTCAGTCGATACACTTGATTGGTCAGGAATATCAAGTGAACAAATCTTATCAATTGTAAAAAGAGATTTATCACCTGGAGCAATAATATTGCAGCATTGAATTAAGACGTTATCAGGAGTATTAGATGGAACTGTAAAAGCATTGCCCATTATAATTAATGACTTACTCAGTAAGGGGTATGAGTTCGTAACGGTTCAAAAATTATTAGAAATAGAATCGTAATTCATTACATATAAGGGGATTAGATTTTTTTAGGAGTGAGGCTATATGAGGATTTTATTTTTAGAAAGTCATCCAATGTGGATTTATGGACTTCCAAATGGTTTTTGCGATGCGGGCCATGAAGTACTGATTTCAGGACCGATTACTGAAGATGGAATACGTCAAATGATTTCGAATTATAAACCAGATCTCATCATTACAATTGGGCACACGCTAGAGCATACAAAAGAAAAGCAATTATTAATTCGAAAATATGTAAAACCTTCAAATATTCCTCATATTTATTGGGCGACAGAAGACCCAGGATATACTTTCACTTTTTCTCTCCCGCTAATTCAAACCATTCAACCAGACTTTGTATTTACGATTTGTCCAGCAAGAGTCGATTTTTATAAAGAACAGGGCATCCAAGCTGCACATTTAGATTTTGGATATCATTTGAGTGTCCATTCTCCTACAAAGATTGAAGCAAAATATGATGTAACTCTTGCTGTTGTAGCAAACGGATATCCAATGCTTTATGAAAAAAGGCCAGATCATTTTCGATTTAAGGCACTTAAAACATTAATCAGCCCATTTTTAGAAGAGAATAGTAGAATTGATTTCTGGGGGCGTTACTGGGATGAAATGGATCACATTATAGGGAGAAAAATCCCCGATGAATGGATTCATGGATACCTCCCTTATACGGAAGCAAATAAAGTGTATAGTTCAGCAGATATTGTTTTAGGAGTGCAAAACCATTTAACTCAAGTTACTCAAAGAACCTATGAGGTTCTCGGATCCGGAGGGATTTTACTTACGAACGATACTCCAGAAATAAGAAGGCTTTTTCAGCCTGGAGAAGATCTTATTGTTTCTTCTTCAGCAAAAGAAACGATAGATTTAGTTAAATACTATTTAAATAATCCAAAAGAACGTATGAAGATAAAAGAAGCGGGAATGAAGAAAGTTAAAAGGTACTCATATGAACAACGAGCTAAATATATTATCAAAACAATTATTGAGGCTAGACTTATTTCGAGAGAATTTTTGAAAACAGGGGAAGGAAGCATGACACATTACTATGATGTGCTAAAAAAGGAATATGATATATATGTTGCGCAACCGCAAGATAATTTATGGAGGATTTCTAAGAACCTCGGGGTAAGTATAGAAAAACTTAAGCGCTTAAATGGATTAAGAACAGATAATATTAGTGTTAATCAATTGTTGAAAATTAGGAAAAAGTGAATCAAATTTTTGCAGCACTTCATTATATATACAGTGTTACGTTCACCATTTACAAATAAAATCGAGATGAAATCTAACAACTTGTGAGAATTTTAGGGGAATAGTGATAAAGGAATAAGGGAACCCGATAAAAGGTATCGAGACCATTCATGCCCTATATAAACAAAGGCGAAGTCTTCAAAGAGACTTCGCCTTTTCAACGTATAATAGACTTCAACAATTACTAGCTTTAAAAGTGTTACAAGTACAAGCATAAGAACAATAAGACAATGTCTTTTTTATTATTATAAAACATATATAATGATGAAAATGGTCGCGTTCTAAAACATATTTTATGAATTTTTTCAGATAGGGGGATGTTGATGAATAGGCCATGGATTGGCAAGGGAATATGGAACCAAATTTGCAAGGAGAAAAAGCCGAACATTCAAGACGATTCATGCGAAATAAGAAAAAAAAAGGAAGATCTAGAAACTGCATTCGAGAAAGAAGATGTAGAGGTAGTAGCTGATTCAGAAAATGAAACTAAATTCGAGAAAGAAGATGTAGAGGTAGTGGCTGATTCAGAAAATGAAACTGCATTCGAGAAAGAAGATGTAGAGGTAGTAGCTGATTCAGAAAATGAAACTAAATTCGAGAAAGAAGATGTAGAGGTAGTGGCTGATTCAGAAAATGAAACTGCATTAGAAAAAGAAGATGTAGAGGTAGTAGCTGATTCAGAAAATGAAACT
>NZ_BTRL01000046.1:0-681 GCF_054771475.1 Bacillus sp. MN7755 | reverse complement strand
CGTTCAGTTTTCAAAGAACTTTTTGGTGGAGCCTAGCGGGATCGAACCGCTGACCTCCTGCGTGCAAGGCAGGCGCTCTCCCAGCTGAGCTAAGGCCCCAAAACAAATATCGGGAAGACAGGATTTGAACCTGCGACCCCCTGGTCCCAAACCAGGTGCTCTACCAAGCTGAGCCACTTCCCGAAAGAAAACGCGCCCGAGAGGAGTCGAACCCCTAACCTCTTGATCCGTAGTCAAACGCTCTATCCAATTGAGCTACGGGCGCATATGGTGCCGAGGGCGGGGGTCGAACCCGCACGGTGGTCACCCACCGCAGGATTTTAAGTCCTGTGCGTCTGCCTGTTCCGCCACCCCGGCATGTCATATTGGAAATTGGAGCGGAAGACGGGATTCGAACCCGCGACCCCAACCTTGGCAAGGTTGTATTCTACCACTGAACTACTTCCGCAAGACATGTTTGAGATATTTTATTAAAAGTGCGGGTGAAGGGAGTCGAACCCCCACGCCAAAGGCGCTAGATCCTAAGTCTAGTGCGTCTGCCAATTCCGCCACACCCGCATATTTCATTAAAATGGTGAGCCATGAAGGATTCGAACCTTCGACCCTCTGATTAAAAGTCAGATGCTCTACCAACTGAGCTAATGGCTCTTGCAATAAAAACTGGTGCCGACTAGAGGACTT
>NZ_BTRL01000045.1:0-1253 GCF_054771475.1 Bacillus sp. MN7755 | reverse complement strand
TGGAGTGACCCCTGTCAAGTAGACAGTATTTAAAAAGCGCAACTAAGCAACCTGAGTTCTATATTTATATGGACTCAGGTTATTTAATTTCTTTTGAAATCTTTGATGATTATAAAAATGTATATATTTGCGTACGGCAAGTTTAACCTCATTCGCTTTACGGAAGGAGGTTAAATGAAAACACTCTGCCTTAAAGTGACTGAAGAAGTTTTCCATGCAAGCATTATCCCAACAGTTGCCTCTTCGAGACATACTTGCCTTCATCTGATATTTTTTAAGTAATTGATTATATTGACGAGAGGTGTACTGGGATCCTTGATCACTATGCAAGAGGATTCCCTTCACATTTCGTTTTTTCTTTGCCTTTTTAAGTGTATCTAAAACAAGCTTTAAGTCATTTCTACGACTGATTTCATAGGCAACAATCTCATTATTATATAAATCCTTAATGGCGGATAAGTACAAGCGCTGTCCATTGAAAATTAAGTAGGTAATATCCGTTACCCATTTCTCATTTGGTCTTGAAGCTTGAAAGTTTCTATTTAGATGGTTCTCTGAAGTCACATACGCCTCTTTTTTTCCGTAATAAGGTCGTTTTTTCCTAATTATAGCTTTGATACCTAATTCATTCATCAATCTTTGGATACGCTTATGATTCAAATGAAGGTTATATGTGGCTTTCAGCCACACTTGTATTCTTCTATATCCATAAATCCCTCTTAGTTTTGTATGACACTCCAATATTTTTTTCTTGAATTCAGTGTCCGCTAATTGTTTTTTAGAAGGCACTGCGTGTCGCTTTATCCATTTGTAATAGCCACTTCGGGTTACACCAGCAATGGCACATAATAGAGTAACTGTATATCCTGTTTCTAATATCTCATATATCACTTCAAACTTTCTCATTTTGGATATAGCTGGCACGCCTCCTTTTACATTCCTAAGAGCTTTTTTAACATCGCATTCTCCGCTTCTAATCGTTTAATCTTAGCCTCTGAATTTTCGGGTTTCGTTCTTGGTCTACCTAAACCGGGACCTTTTGCTTTCCCACGTTTTTCTTCTAGTCCTTTGATACCTTCAGCTTCGAAGTGTTTCACCCATCGACTTACAACTGAATGATGAATACCTAATTCTGTCGCAATAGTTTTATAGCTCATACCTTCTTTTAAATATAAATCTACAGCTTTTTTCTTAAATTCCACATCGTAAGTGACCCTAATTTTGCCCACAGAAAAATCCCCTCCATAGTAAAC
>NZ_BTRL01000044.1:0-12953 GCF_054771475.1 Bacillus sp. MN7755 | reverse complement strand
TGAATCTAAAATACGAATACGTTTGAAAACAGAGGTGTATGGAGAAAAAATTCGCATAGATGAAGTTAATTTTTTATTTAGAAGATTAGTCAATATATGTTGTAAAAACTGAACGGCTGATTTATTAAACCGTTGATTCATTCCTTCGGGACTGATGAGTACTTCTATGGATGCTTCTAAACAGCTAGATAATTGAGCTAAAGAGGTTGTAGCGATATTTTGACTCATCCATATACATAAAGCAATTAAATCTTTTGCTTGGTATTTACTGGTTCGTTGTACAAAACCAATATCTCTAGCAAGGTCTCGTAAAACATTTGGAGATAAAAAGCTTTGAATCTCTTGAGCAAATAGCTGTAATTCATCAGATAAAGAAATAGACATACAAAAACGCCATCCTTTCCTATGATTCTACAGAAAGAATAGCGTATTTTTTCATTTTAGGAGGCATTTTTTTATTAGCTTGATAGCGATGGGGTAGTACTCAGTATAAAATGAAAAGCTCTAGCGTGAGAATGAAGAACTGAGAAAAGGGCTTGATTTACTAAAAAAGTTACTTTATCTAATTAGAAAAGTTATCCGTATATAGTAAAAGAATAACGTTTTTAATTTTAATATGAATTAATCTAAGGCATGAACTTTTAACTAAAAGACTTTTGTGCCATTTTTTCCCATAAAGGAAATACCTTTTTGAAAACCTCTACTATAGATGGATCAAATTGTGTACCGGATCCTTTTATGATACGTTTATAAGCTTCTTCAGGAGATAGGGCTGAAAGATATGCTCTTGAAGGGGTAGCACCAACAAAACGCGAATTTCGTACGCTAAGCAAAATTTTATAAAGAAAAAGCCGATTTCCTGTACGCTAAGAGATAATCGGCTTCTTACTACTAAGTTATCTGTAATGGTCGTAGAGAGTCTAATGGTGCAATTTCTTTTTTACTAAATCGGTATTCTCCTAGGAAGTTAATGTGTTCCCATCCTAATGGAGAAATGTGTTTTAATAGTTCTTCATCAAATTTTTCTTTTTTCTTCAAAACGTTTATTGCTTCACTTAAATAAACAGTATTCCACACACTAATTGCATTAATTAAGAGGTTTAGTGCACTACTTCTTTGAAGTTGATCTTGTAGCGCTCTTTCTCGTAATTCACCATGTTTTCCAAAGAAAATAGCTCGAGCAAGTGCATTCATAGCTTCTCCTTTATTCAATCCTCGTTGAATACGTCTACGCATCGTTTTATCTGAAAGATAATCTAAGATGAAAATGGTTTTCTCAATTCTTCCTATTTCTCTTAGTGCCTTCGCCACTTTATTTTGACGGGTATAAGACCCTAATTTCCCCATAATCAATGCACCCGATACTTTACCTTCTCGGATAGAATGAGCTAGCCGTAAAACATCATCATAATTATCGCAAATTAACTTCATATTAATTTGTCCCCGTATTAAGGATTCTATATTTGAGAATTCTTTAGGTGATCCAATCGTATATAATTTAGAAGTGGCTAAATCACGTAACCGAGGCGCAAAGCGAAAACCTAATAAATGAGCCAATCCAAAGACTTGATCTGTATAGCCCGCTGTATCTGTGTAATGCTCTTCAATAACCAAATCAGATTCATGATGTAATAATCCATCGATAACATGTACAGCATCTCTAGCATTTGTATTAATTACCTTTGTGTAAAAAGAAGAAAATTGATCACTTACGAATCGATAAATGGTCGCTCCTTTTCCTGTTCCATAGTGTGGATTGAAGCTAGCGCTGAGAGAAGATACCCCAATTTGAACTCTCATACCATCCGATGATGAAGTAGTCCCATCTCCCCAATAAGAGGATAAAGGGATTTTATGCTGAAAGTTTACAAGTATAGAGTGAGCACGTTGTAATGCATCGTCATACATTCGCCATTGGCTAGCATGAGCTAACTGATGATAGGTGATATCTGGAGTTGCATCTGCCATTTTAGTTAGACCAATATTAGTTCCCATCGCCATCATTGCAGCAAGAGATATAATAATTTCATCGCCTTTAGGCGGTTTATTTGTTGATGCGTGAATCAGTTGCTGTTCAAAATTTGTCCAATTCGACACTTCTAGTAATAAATCCGTTAGTTTTATACGTGGTAACATATTGTATAGCTTAGCGCTTAGTTTCTTGGCGTCTTCTGGGACATCTCGTTCTAAGCGATGAATACGCAAACTTCCTTTTTCTAAATCTACGCCTTCTAGAGAGTTTATATTTTTAGAAAAGGATTGAATTCGATGCAAAAGGGTTTCAGTGCGCTCTTTTATGTATTCTTCTACTTGAATCGGAACCGCTAACCTGGTACCGATATTTTTACTCTTTGTCCATTCTTGTTGTGGAATAAGATATTCATCAAAATCTTTATGTTGTCTACTACCTACAATAGAAATATCCCCTGAGCGTACATAATTTCGAAGTTCAGTAAATGCGGCCAATTCGTAAAAATGTCGATTAATACTTCCGTCTTCATCATATACATATCTTTCCCAACGCTTGGAAACAAAGCTTAATGGAGCACCTTCTGGAACTTTTCGTTTTCCAGCTTCATTTAACTCGTGGATAGTATCTAAAGCTAATAAAACGGGATTTGCATACTTGGTAGATCGAAATTCTAATGTTCTGAGTAGTGTTGGCGTATACTTCCGTAAATAATTATAACGACTTTCTAATAAATCAAGATAATCATAATTCATAGGACGAGATAACTTTTTTGCTTCCTCTACGGAGGCTACAAATGTATCCCAAGGCATCACCGTTTCTAATAATAAAAATGGATCTAAGTTTTCTTGTCTAGCTTTAATTAAAGCTGTTCCTAGATTCGCGTAATGATTGATTTTTTCATTAACTGATTTTCCATTCTGTTTTTGAATTTCTTCTTGCTGTTTCCTTCCTTTTAGTTGAAGATTCATAATCTGTTTATCATGAATTTCAAATGCTTGATCAACCAAATCCTGTGTTAAATCTATTAAATATGCAATCATGATTGCATATTTTTTGGTGCTGTGAAATCGTCGGAACGAGAAAGGTTCATATCTTGCTCCTATTCGAGATAATTGTCGTATTCGATTTGGATGTAACCCTTTGGTATCAAGCTTTAATGTTAATTTTCTTATGTAATCTAAGCGTTCAATTACTTTTAAAAATGCGTCAGGAGAAAATTGGCCAGGTATTTCTCTTAGCCACGATAAATAAGTTTTTGAAGTATTAGGCATTGGATGGAGTAGGCTATCTAACTTTTCTTGTTGTGAAGAAGTCAAAGAGGATGTTAGTACTTTAAAAATTTTTTCTTCTGTACGCTTACGTACTTCCCATACAGCTCGTTCTATTGTTGGTATTGCAGGTAAAATAATTTTCTCTTTTCGTAGTTCTTGTAATGCAGTTTGAATTAGATACATTGTATTTCCATTTTCTAATGCATATGGTTGTAGAAATTTAGAAATCCTTCGATAATCACGGATAGTAAAGTTACGATATCCATATTCTTTACGTATTTCTTCTAAGTGCTCTCGCCTAGTAGGTTCTCGTTTTGCATATGCTTCATAGACCATGTAGTCGACACCAATTTGTTTAGCAACAAACCTTAAGAGTCCTTCAGGAATTACTGGTATATTCGTAACAGTAATTCCAGGATATCTTATGACACAAAGCTGAACAGCAAATCCTAAGCGATTGTGATCTCTACGATGTTGATTAATAATTTCAAGATCTTCTGCAGAGAATGTGTAATGCAGTGCTAGCTCATGTTCTGTTTCAACAGAAATATGTAATAGTTCTTCCCTTTGTACAGGTGTGAGAAGTTCTTTTCCTCTCATAATATTTCCTCCATTTATAAAAGGGGTCCTGACGTCAAAACGCGGATATTGTACGCTAAGACATTTTTGAAAGTGAAACCCCTGATTTCCTTATGCGAAGTAGCAAATCAGGGGTTTTCTATCTTAAATATGTTTTATTAAAACAATGTTTTAGACTATAAAAAGTAGTTGTAGACCAAAAAAAATGCTTTCTAGATACGAATATACTTTAACCACTCCTCCTTATAAAGAACATAATGATTTTCTATAAAGTTATTGTTGTACTTAGTAAACAACCGTTTAATTTGTTTTTCTAAGTGAAATCCCATTTTTTCCATAGAGCGACATGAATTGATGTTACTATTCCAAGCCTGTGCATGAATCTCGACTACTTTTAATGTTAAAAACACATAATTATATATTAAAGTTCTAGCTTCACGAGTGATACCTTTCCGCCAAAATTCATGTGCGATTCGTTGTGCTTCTGAAGCAATTATTAAATGATTTTTTTCATCCTCTTTCGGTACAGTGATCCAATATGTTCCTATCATTTCTCCAGAATTCTTCAATATAACGGACCAGGAAATAATGTTTTCTAAGTCTTTATATTTTTGTAGCAATTCCTTAATTTCATCCACATTTATAGGAACTGTGTTTCCTGTCCAACGATGCATTTCAGGATCTTTCATTATTTCATACCACTGTTTACAATCCTTTTCTGGATTTATAGGACGTAGGAATATGGTTGAACCTTCTAACACTGGTATTGTTGGAATAAACATAATCATCTTCCCTTTATTAAAAATTAATAAGCGTTTTTGTAATCATATAAAAATTGTGTATTCGTTATCTAGTCCAATACTTATTTATATGAAGTATAGGTGCTAAAAATAAAGTATATCAATGCTTACGAGTCTTAAACATTTTTTCTAACTAAAAAAACTTAATGCTACATTACGCATCATTTCTGGTTGCTCAACAATAGTCCAATGACCACATTTCTCAATTTCTACTAATTGCAGCTGAGGTATATGTCCTGAAAATAATTCCTTAATTATAGAAGGTGTTAGAATGTCGTGACTTCCTTGAGCAACAAGGATAGGGATGCTTGAAATTTTATGTAAATTTGCAGTTACATCATAATTGTTTTCCATATCCATTCCTATCGCCTTATTTACCTCATGACTAAAAGTGTTTTTTTCTTTGTATTTTAAAGTTTCTTGAGAGAAGACGTAATAAGGATCCAATATATGAAGAATATCGTATATTGAAGATTCGCCAGTTTTAAGCTTATCTTGCAATTCAGAAAACCTAACTTTATCATCCTCAGTTAGTCTCCTCTCCAATTCCTTACTAAACCTTTCTAGCCCATTGGAAGTAATGCCGATTGCGGCTGTTAAAAGGATTTTATTGACTCTTTCAGGATATGTAGTTGCATAAAGTAAAGCAAGCATCGAACCCCATGATTCACCAAATAAATTTATTTTTTCCAACCCTAATTGTATTCGCAGTGTCTCTAGGTTTTCTATTTCATTTTTCATGGAGTATTGATTGTTTTCTGATATGTCTGATTTACCGCAGCCTCTTTGGTCATAAAAAATCAACTTAAATTTTTTTGATAGTGGAACCATATAGGGTAAAAAAAAGCGGTGTTCACTTCCAGGTCCACCATGAAGAAATACAATTGGTTCGCCTTTACCTATAAGATTAACATGCAACTGATAATCATCTACGTTAATGCTTTCAGTATCCATAGCAACCTCCAATGTTTTTATTTTCCATTCTATTTCTTCATTTTTGTGATTTTTCCTTTTAAATGTAATCTTTGCAACAGGTAATAACCTAAAACGATCGTTTATGGGACTATCGGATTTACTAAAAGTATCTTTGGAACAGGGGAATTATTCCTCCTCTGAAATGAACTACAGTTCTAATAATAGATAATCTCTTCTAAGAAGAGGTTATCTGATTAAACTTAACTATTTGAAAGGTGAATATATTCTTCCATATCCTTAATAATTTGATCAATAGATTGCTGCCAAAATTCCGAGCTAGAAAGATCAATATTAAAGTAGTCGTATACTAATTCTTCAACTGGCCTTTTTCCAGTTTCACTTAAGAACCTTTTAAATTTCGTATGAAATTCACTACCCTCCTGTTTTGCAATTGCTAACAGACCTAAACTTAATAGATAACCAAAAGTATAAGGATAATTATAAAAAGGAACGGTAGGTGCATAAAAATGCCCATATTTCATCCAAACAAAAGGTTGATACTGTTCTAAGCTATCACCATAGGCTCTTTTCTGAGATTCGATTGATAATTCCTCTATCTGAATAGGACTTAATGGACCATCTTTACTTTTTTCATAGAAAAGTTGCTCAAATATAAATGATCCTCGAACTGCCATTAAATAATTTAAGCTACTTTGTATTTTATAGTTAAGTAAAGATTGTTTAATTTCTAAATCACTCGTAACTGTAATTAAATGATCAACAAAAATTAATTCAAATAAAATAGATGAACACTCTGCGATACTCATTGGAAAACGTTCTTCTAAAAAAGAAATTGAAGGACCATCTTTTAATTGTTTGAAATGCCAAGCATGTCCTAGTTCGTGTGCTAGTATCCTTGCACTCTCTATCGTTCCGTCGTATCGTAAAGAAATTCTAGATTCTCCTTCACTTAGAAAAGGAGCACAAAAACCTCCAGAAGGTTTATTCGTTCTTGGCTCTGCATCTACCCAGCCATATGTTATTACATGAAGTGCAAAATTAGCAATTTCATCGTCAATATTTTTAAATGAATTGAATATTTCTTCTACGGCCTTTGAAAAAGGCATTTTACTTTGCTCATTTTGTTGGGAAGTCATCAATTGATGCCATGTTAGCTTTTCTACATTATTCTTTTTAAAGTCTAGAAAACAAGTTAAATTCTTTAAATTATTATCTATTGTTTCCCACATTGTAAAGAGTGATTTTCTAGAAATTCCATTTAAATGAAGAGAATTTGATAATATATCGTCTTGTTGTAGGGTATGATTTTGGAACAGACGTAACCGTGCAAAGTTATTAAAAACGGTAGCAAAAAGATCCTTTTCCTGATCCAATTTACTTGTTAGAAACTCAAACGCTTCCATTCTTTTGATAGGATCATCATGGTTCATAGCTAAATGATTCAATTCACTAAAAGAAACTACCTTTTTATTATCATCATAAATGAATTCAATCTCTAATTTGTTTTTAAGCTGAGTATTCATAGCTTCCCAATGATTCAATTCATTTTTTGCTAAGTTTATCATTTGTTCTTCAATATCATTATAAATACTAGGGGATAAATCAAGAATAAAGGGCTGCACAAAAGGGAGGCTATACCAGTCCCTTTGGATTTCAACAGGAAGTTTACTTATATATTTTTTCCAATCTGATAATAAAGAATGGGCTTCGTCTTTGAGGGCAGTTATATTGCTAGGCAATGAAGTAAGAATAGAATGATCTTTTGATTCAGAAGTTAGACAGTAACAATAATATTCCGCTTTTTCAAGCCTACTGCGGACCTCAGAGAAGGCCTGTAGCATTTTTTCATTAATAAAACTTTCCGAGTTAAATTTTGAATAAGTTTCTTCTTTTAAGTAATGAATTAAAGCTTTAATTTCATTCAATTCATTAGATAAAGTTTGATCAAATGCATTTGGATATAATTTTTGTAAATCCCAACGTGTAGGCTTATGAGAAATTTGATTCATAAATACAACCTCCAATAGTATTTTATTTAGTTCTTCAAATTAAGAACTAAATCATAGTTCAATATTATTAGAAAAATGAGAATTTGTAAATAAATTCAGAATTTTAATTGTTGTTCAATTGTTGTATATTTTGTTATTCTATAATTAATATCCTAATAGGAGGTAAGTAATGTCATATCGTGTAACAGTGGATGATTCAATAGTTTATGAATTACTTTTAAGTTTTTTATTATATAAAAGAAGGAAAAATCTAAAATATTTGCATAAAGGTATTAGTTGGGTTGAAGAAGTTAATGCTAAACTGACAGATCAATATAGAAATACACTTGAACAAGTTGAAGATGTATCGTTTGGGGATGTGCTATGTTTAATAATTGAAGGATGTCCTCAAAAAGAGGATATTCATTCATTTTTAAATTGGTTCCAAAAAGTATCAATAACCACATTGTATGAATTACTAGCGCCACACTTAAAAAAAGAGAATTCTCATCTTTTGCTTGACTTAGAAAATCAAAGGAAAAATTTTTTTTATTTCCTGTCAGATTGGTATAATCAGTACTTTAAATTTGAGCATATAGAGAAAGAAATAACTAAGGAGATTTCAAAATTTGGTGAAAAAGCGGAAAAATATTCACCAGAAAAATTGGTAGAAGAGTTTGCGACTGGCCTTAAAATAGAAATCCCCACAATAAAGCACGTTGTTCTAATTCCTTCTCTTCACTTTCGGCCGCTCCATACTTTTAGTATTTTTAAAGAAAAAATGTTTGTGTGGTACCCTGTAAAGTTCGAAAAATCAAGAGAAGACATATTTAACATTTCAAAAGCCCTTGCAGATCAAAAACGTTTAGATATACTTCAGTTTCTTTCAAAAGATAAATACAAATTTACGGATATTTTAAATTATATAGGCGGAGCAAAAGGGAACCTCCATCATCACCTTATGATATTGCGATCAGCAAACCTTATACGCGTACATTTGTCTAGTAATAATCAATTTTATCTCAGTACACGTACAGAATTTGCGATTGAATTAAAGGAGAAAATGGTAGATTTTATTCAAAATGCTGATGCCTAGTATTGTCTGTGGAACCAAGTCCTAAATATTTAAGAATAATGGAATAAACAAAAGCCGATAATCCCTTAACGTACAGGAAATCGGCTTTTTCTATGTGAAAAATTGCTTAGCGTACGAAATTCGCGTTTTGTTGGTGCTACCCCTTGAAGAAGTCATTGCGTCGAATGCGTCTGCTATCGCAACAATTCTTGCACATAACGGTATTTGATTTTCCTTTAATTTTTGAGGATAACCATTTCCATCCCATCTTTCATGATGAGAAAGAATTATGTCTTCACTACCTTTTATTAAAGATATATTTTTGAAAACTTCTAATCCTAATTGTGGGTGTGCCTTAATAATATTATATTCGTCTTCTGTGAGAGAAGACGCCTTCTTTAAAACTTCATCAGGAATACCTATTTTCCCTATATCATGTAATAAACAAATAAAATGAAATTGTTTTAAAGAATTATCATCATATTCATTTGTTTCCCTAGCAAGAATAGTAGCATAATTTGCTACACGTTCACTATGCCCTCTAGTGTATGGATCCTTTAATTCCATTATCCTCATTACCGATAAAGCTGTTTCTTTCATTTGTTTTTCATAGGATACTTTTATTTTTTGCACTAAAAATTTTAATGAAAGAAACACAAAAAATGACGTAATAATAATTGTTATAAACAATAATACTAATTTTATTGGATAGTTAACGTGAAAATAATAAATAGCGATTATAAATCTACATATCATAGAAATAGACACCCATAGAAGAAAACGAATACTTAAAAATAAAGGTGAAGAAATTACTAAGAAGCATTCTAGATAAGGCACATGTAAAGAAGTATTTGGACTACGTGTAAATATAAAGTCGTATGTTAGAAGATAAATAATACTAACACCAAGAAAAATGTATTTTGTTAACACTTGTTTATTCATTTTTTGTAAATACTTGTTATATAAAATGCATGAAATAAAAATAAATAAAAATACTAGTTCAAATAAAAATTTCTGTAGCGAGAAATCCTTCCTAAGAATAAAGTAATGATAAATATTATCAAATAAAAGAATAATACAAGGAACGAATAAAAACACTTTTATGGGTTCCTTAGTTTCAATATTTTTAATGCCTTTAATCATTGTGAACACCGCCAAACTGTTGTTAATAATATAAATATTATATTATCTCGAATGTCCAAGTATCCATTCTAGCGCAAAAAACTCCATCCCTTCTTATGATTCTACAGAAAGAATAGCGGACTTTTTCATTTTAGGGGGTATTTTATTTTGCTAGCTTGATAGCAATGGGATAGCGTCACATGCCCATCAAGCTAATTGAGAACCCCCCTTAACTAAAATTTCACCTTTTTACAGCTATTTAAGGGTATTAATGTCACTTTTTCCTTTTGGAGGAACAATTAATTTCTTAACTTGACAGCGATGTATGATGACCCCTATTAGGAAGAACGAAAAAAATTTTTTTAGGGTAAAAATCAAGATTACAGCCAAATTTTTGCTAATTGAGAAACTCCTTCTATTATCTTTTTTTCACATAAATTACCCAATCCAAGTTGAATATGTGGATATCGTGGTATATAGTTCGAGAAATATTTTGAACAAGGATAAACTACAATTCCGTGTTCATATGCCCTTTCAATTAGCATTTTTTCACTCATTTCTGTTTTCACTTCAATAATAACGAAAATTCCGGAGCTACCACCTTTTATTTCAACATAATTCTTAAAATTTTTTAATAATTCCCTATTCAATAGATTCATTTTACGTTTATACAAAGCTTTCATCTTCCTTAAGTGTGAGTACCAATATCCTTCATTCATAAAGGTCGCCAGTGTTCGCTGATGAATAGATGAGGATGTTTGCTCAAGCAAAGGGAGTATCTTTTTATATTCACTTGTTAGCCTCCTAGGCAAAACCATATAACTGACACGGATAGAGGGTAAAAGTGCTTTTGAAAAAGTTCCCAAATAAACCACCCTATCATTAGAATCTAAACTTTGAAGAGATGGTATAGGTTGATGGATGTACCGAAATTCACTATCATAATCATCCTCAATAATATATCCGTCCACCCTTTTTGCCCATTGAATTAACTTTAATCTTTCATTCACAGGGATAGTCACTCCATATGGAAAGTGGTGAGTAGGAGTGACATATAAAAGTCTGGAAGGCGATTTTAAAAGGAGATCGACTTGGATGCCTTTTTCTTTTACCGGGATTGGATCAATGATAAATGATTGAAGAACAAAAAGTTCCCTTGCCACATTATATCCAGGGTCTTCTACTGCCAGATAATGATAGTCTTGCTTTAACAACAGCGATAAAAGTAATAACAAGTGCTGTGTGCTACTGCCAATAATAATTTGTTCTGCAGAAGTATTAACTCCTCTTGATTGAAATAAGTAATCTGCTAGTACCTTCCTTAATTTAATGTCGCCTTGTTTTTCTCCGTATGAAAACATGCTAGAGTCTTTAATGATTTTGTTTGTAAGCATTCTCCATTTTTTCAAAGGGAAGTTTTCTTGATCCACTGTCCCAATCTTAAAGTCAATAGTTTTTGTGGCAGCGCGATTTGTTTCATGATGCTGTTCTCTAATGGGTCCATAATTAAGCGTCTCATCCGATATAGTAGCCTCTACAAAAAATCCCTTTTTGTTCTCACTTCGAATATATCCTTCCGATTGCAGTTGTTCATAGGCTACTTGAGTTGTGTTTCTGCTGACCTCTAATTGGATAGCAAGCTGTCTAATCGATGGTAATTTTGTACCCTTTTCTAATTTACCAGATAAAATCTGAGTACGTATGTATTGATAAACTTGTTGGTACATAGGAGTGTTACTTTCTCGATTGATATTAAATATTAGTTCATTCATCAATGTAATACCTCATCTGTCATTTGTATTTATTGTAAACTGTACCTTTTAGAAATGACAGTACAAATGCATAATGGATTTATAAAAACATTGATTTGGGAGAAAACTCATGACAATATTTATGTACATATTTTGTTTGCTTGTATGGGGACTCAACTTTATTGCAGTAAAAATTCAAGGAACTCCTGTCAGCCTAGAATTATCCTTAACTTATCGTCTTGTTATGACAGCCTTATTATTTTTGATTCTTGTTTGGTTCCTTCGACCAAGAGGGATGCCAACAAGAATAGATATCCCATTTGTAATAGTTTTTGGTGTATGTAACTTTGCATTAAGCTATTTATGCCTTTATTACGCCACATTTTTGAGTTCTGCCGCAATCGTAACATTGGTTTTTTCATTAAAAGTGATTTTGACCCCGATTACCCTTCGGATTTTTTTAAAAGAAGAGTTACATTCACGCGTTTTGGTTGGGGGGATTTTTGGTGTATTAGGCGTATGTATTCTCATCTATCCGAACTTGAACAACTTTCAAGGGGCCAATGACATAAAAGGAATTATGTTTGCGATCTTAGGTACACTTCTTACAGCAATAGGTGATGCCTGCTCGGCACGAAATGCAAGTCACAAGGTGAATCCTATCTATGCAAATACCATTGGATTTACAGTGAGCAGTATATTGATGGGAGTAATTGTATTATTTCAAGGACAAGAATTTGTATTTCCAACATCGTTTTCATATTTATTTGTGTTGCTATATTTAACTCTGGTTGCTTCATTTGTAGCATGGTTATTCTATTTGAAGCTTGTAGAAAAAATTGGAGGAGCTCGAAGTGGCTATATGGTTGCACTTTTCCCGGTAATTGGAGGAATAGCTTCCGTTTTAATCGGTGAGTCAGATCCATCATTGTATTTGTTTGCTGGTTGTTTTTCTAGTTGTATTGGCGCTGCTATCGCATTAGGGTTTAGAACTCGGAAACAGGTTGCGAAGTTTGCTCTAAAAAGAGTGAATTAAGAAGGAATAAGTGTTGTGAACTTGAAAATAGAGCTCATTTATTTGGTATGCAATTCTTTAAAGAACTTACACTGGATCTTTAGAAAAAGAAAAAATCTCATCTGAAATTAAACTTATATAATCCTAGGTTGATGGGCATGGGGTAGCACCCCATGCCCATCAACCTAAGATTTTAAAGTACTCCCAGAACGAAGATTTTATGCATTGTTGACTACTGATCTAAAATGTACATTCCTTTGGTTACTAGTGGTTCACTTATCTATCCTAAAGATAAGTATGTGGTCCTTTTACAATTTGAATTTCTTTTTAAGCTTCGAATATTTTCTATATGAACGTCTAACAATGTTTAACATGAAATACGGTATTTTAACAGGGAGAGGCAATTTATAAATGAAGGGCAAGTAAAATGTAAAATATGCCTTT
>NZ_BTRL01000043.1:0-441 GCF_054771475.1 Bacillus sp. MN7755 | reverse complement strand
TAGATGTGGAAGCATGGTGACATGTGGAGCTGACGAATACTAATAGATCGAGGACTTAACCATATAATATGAAGCAATGTTATCTAGTTTTGAAAGAATATAAAAAACTTGTTGACTTTGAAAGTTAAATAAGTTACAATAATTCTTGTCTTAAATGAATACAGTCTGGTAATGATGGCAGAGAGGCCACACCCGTTCCCATACCGAACACGGAAGTTAAGCTCTCTAGCGCCGATGGTAGTTGGGACCTTGTCCCTGTGAGAGTAGGACGTTGCCAGGCAATTCGGAGGATTAGCTCAGCTGGGAGAGCACCTGCCTTACAAGCAGGGGGTCGGCGGTTCGATCCCGTCATCCTCCACCATTTAGCCGACTTAGCTCAATTGGTAGAGCAACTGACTTGTAATCAGTAGGTTGGGGGTTCAAGTCCTCTAGTCGGCACCA
>NZ_BTRL01000042.1:0-1349 GCF_054771475.1 Bacillus sp. MN7755 | reverse complement strand
ATAACAACGGCATCACTGATTCCTTCTACATCCCTAATTCTTTCTTCAATCTCTCCCAATTCAATTCTAAACCCTCTAATTTTAACTTGTTCATCTATTCTACCTAAATATTCAATATTTCCATCTTCATTCCAACGAGCTAAATCTCCCGTTCGATAGATTCTCTCATTTGGTCTGTAAGGATTAACTACAAATTTTTCAGCCGTCAGTTCTGCTCTGTTTAAATACCCTCTAGAAACACCTGAACCACCAATACATAATTCTCCCGGCATACCAATTCCACATATACTCTTGTTATTCAAAATATATATTTGAGTATTGGCAATTGGCTTTCCTATCGGAATGATTTCTCTATTATCTTTCCCGTTAAATCGATATGAAGTAGCTACAACCGTAGCTTCAGTTGGACCATATAAATTGTTTATATTGTCTATACTTGCCCCTGTTATCTCCTCATACTTCGCTATCAGATCACTAGTAAGTGGTTCAGCTCCTAAATATAGTCTTTCAAACTGCTTTAATTCATCCGTTTTTCCATTTTTTTCTGCATATTCCAACAACATTCTGAACATTGATGGTACTAACAGAGCTTGCTTTTTCTCTAAAAGAGTTAATAACTCTCTAGGTTCTTTGTTTTGTATTTCAGAAATAATTAACAGTTTTCCTCCTGATAAAGTAACAGGGAAAATTTCCCAAACTGAACCATCGAAGATATAGTTTAAATTTTGAAGAACAACCGTATCTTCTCCATACTTCCCTTCATCGATTTGCCAATTAGATAGATTCATTACATTCCTATTTTCAACCATTACACCTTTCGGTGTTCCTGTTGTACCAGAAGTATAAATGACATATGCCAAACTATCTGGTTGAGAGATATGAACTGGATTTATCTGATCCTCTTCACAATTTGTAAGATTAACAAGTATAGTTGAAGCATCTATATGATCTACTATACTTTGATTACCTTCACCCACTAACAATACTTTTGCCTTACTATCGTTCAACATAAAATTAATTCTCTCTACCGGATATTCTGAATCAATTGGTAAATACGCCCCACCTGCTTTTAGTACACCATAAATCCCAACAATCATTTCTAGCGAACGCTTTGTTACGATTCCGACAATGGATTCTGTATGTACTCCCTTGTCTCTTAAATTTTTCCCAATGGTGTTTGCCTTTGCATTCAATTGTCTATAGGTAAGGCTCTCCCCTTCATATTCTACAGCTATTTTATCTGGAGTTTTTTCCACCTGTTCCTCAAATCTTTCAATAATCGTCTTATCGTTTTGATATTCAATATGTGTCCTATTGAATTCATAAATAACTTTTTCTTTTTCTGTATC
>NZ_BTRL01000041.1:0-8451 GCF_054771475.1 Bacillus sp. MN7755 | reverse complement strand
GAGTAGGACGTCGCCAAGCAATCTTAAGACGAGTCAGAATGACTCGTCTTTTTTGTATGCTTTCATACCTCTGTTAATTGCCTGTTTAACTCCTTCTAAATAGGCAAATCCATGTCTTTTATCTGGTTCTAAGTAAGTACCTTCTGCCCATTCATTCCATGCATTAATAAATAAAAACTCGCTTTTGTAAAGAGAATAGGTACGATGGATTTGCTTGCTTAAATATATTGTGAACTTCTCAGGGGTAGAACCTAGGAAGATGCTGCTATTTAAGTCTTTGCGGCGTGCTGTGTTGTCCCAGTCAACAAAGGCACCAGGAAATGTTTTTTTCTCTGAAGGAGATCGCTTTAATATATACATCCACACTTTATCGTAATCCCAAGCGTTTATTTGTTTACCAGACTCGTATATTGTTTTATTTATGTCTGAAGAGCTATCATGAGCAATTGTATAAAAAGGCTCAAATTGAATGCTAGCATCGAATCCATCTATATTAGGAAGTGGAAAGCTGTTTAATGTTTCTGCAAAATATATACCTTTCAAACCATTTTCTTGGGCGAGTGTATTCCAATAATTAAGCATTTTCTCACAATCAGGGATATGACCAGGACGATAAATAATGAATAATGGTTTATCATCTATACGTATATATCTCTCATCTTGGAAAGCTTGTAATAAATACTCAAAGTGTTCTTTCCAATCCGATAACTCTCCGTAATTTTGAGGCATTAATATGTGACTATCCAGACCATCCCAAGTTTTTGTCCACGGTTCATTTGCCCAAGAAAGGCAAAATGGAAAATTGGGTTCCTTTATCTTAAGTACTTCATTAAAGGGTGTCTCCAAAAGCCTCTTTCCTTTAAACCAGTAATGATAATAACAAAAACCATATATGCCGTGTGCTTTAGCGATTTCTGCTTGCCACTTTCTTACGGATGGGGTGGTTAAGTCATAATAAAAATCTTGATAAGGTTCTCTAGGTTGATAATGTCCTGAAAATAAAGGTCGTGCACTTTTAGTATTTGTCCATTCAGTAAAACCTTTACCCCACCATCGGTCATTTTCTTTTATTTGATGAAACTGTGGTAAGTAAAAAGCGATTATTTTCAAGATATATCCCCCTTATGTTCTTCACAGTTCAAGTGGTGGGAAGTTACTTTTGGTTTTTGGGCTCCATTCTAAAGTGTGAGATATGTTATTTACTTGCTGTTTTTGTATGCTCTATATTGAATTCGGTTTTACAATTTATTTGATATGGAAATCTTGGATGATTCAATATATGGCTGCGGTGAAAAATGATGTTCATTATGAAATTACGTGCATTACCATGAACGAAAAGGGTTAATCTTTTTGGAGAACAAATAGGGCTTGGGGTAATCGATTTACATCATCAAAAAAGTCCCGTAGCTTTAAATACTTCTCATAGTGATTTTTAATATAAGTTCTAGGTATAACAGTTTCTCCGTAAAAACTACTATTTCTAACGTCCCCTGCCCCTGTAGGACTGTGAACAAAATTGCCACTGTCATAATCTGAGATGGCACGATTTATATTTGGAAAAGCCTGAGATAAAGTTTTATGCCACCCGGTTTGAATTAATTCAGGGTGTTCCTTGAATTGTTGACAGAAATCGAGAAAATAGCGTGCTTGTGTTGTTCCAATGAAGATTCCACCTGGACGAAGAATTCTTGAAAATTCCTTTATCCAATGTTCTGCAGTTTCTTCGGATAAATGTGAGAATACAGAATAAGCGAATATGATGTCTAATGAATTATCACTAATAAATTCTACAGGTGGGTGTGGATTGGCTGTTTTATATATCCCTCTTCCTAACGTTTCATTGCAAATGTTAATCATTGCGGGATCTACATCAATACCAAGTAAATTTTCATCGCGAACATCTTTGAAAAAGAAGCGTATAATTCTTCCCCATCCGCAACCAAAGTCTAAAATTTTACATTCTTTATTCAAGGGAACGCCTAAATTTTGGGCATATGTTTTTACATGGCTATAAAACAAATATGCTTCATAAAGAGCATGTTCATAGGAAGCACCTACAAACTGTTGTTGAATTTCCTCGGGGGGGAACGTAGGTACTGGGATGCCGTTGATCTTTGTTTGTGAGCAACTTTGTATAAATAGATTTAGAAGTTCAATATCAGATAGTGGACTAACAAGGTTATCAAAATCACTTCCTAACTTAAAGTTATTCATCTGTTAAACCTCCGAATGATGTAGTGATTAACAACTATTTACTTGTTTTTTACTAACAAAAACATGCAAAAATTCAGCATCTAACCCTAGTGATCTATCCTTTTGTAAATAAACAATGGTATACATATTTGCATGTGTATAAATATATTCAATCATATCTTGACCCCAATCAAATGTTACTAAAGACCCGTTTTCATCAATAGGATTTCCATGATAAATTGGCTCTTCAATATACACAATCCCTTCTTTATTGATTCTTGCTCGTTGTAAAGTCTTTGGGAGTGTATGATACCAAGGAACAGTAAATACATGAGCACCGCCAGGTTTTAAGACACGCTCTATTTCTTTAAAGGCTTTGTTTGGCTCCATTACATGTTCAAAGACATCTTGAGTAATAAACAAATCAAAAGATTCATTTGGAAAAGTCATGTTTTCTAAGTTCTCACATCTAATTCCTTGAAAGTATTGGCCGAGAGGGTAGTTTTTAAAGTATTGAGAATATGTATAGTTTTTGCAGTTTTTTATTAGTAGTTGAGTTGTAATCCCGCCAGGAGAGGATTCGTGGATATGATAGGAACCCCATTTCGGAAAAAATGTATTTAAAACATGGATTAAAGCTCGCTGCCTTGGTATAGAGTGGCATGTAGAACATAAGTAGTGATCTCTAAGCCAATCATTATGCTCTATAAATGTAGCTTCCTTCTCACAAATAACGCAGTATCCATTATTGTGCTTCAAATTACCTTCCACATGACATCACTCCTGTGTAAAAAATGCATATGGCACACACGTCACCAATCAACTAAATCAAATTGAGTGGGGGAAAATTAGGGAACCCATAAAAGTAATATTGGTAGAAAGAAATAATCAACGGGGGAGAACCCCACGCTAATTAAAGTTTCACTTTATGCTATGCGATATATTGGCTTTTATTCATTGAAGAATATATAGACTTAAAATATCCCTTTCGTGTATGGATACATTTCAAAGTCCTTTGCATATATTTCTGTAACTAAATCCATTGTTTCTTTGTCATAAAAGCTTGCGTATGTTGGAAATTGGGGAAAGGCTTCATCTGTAATACTAAGCTCTGCATAGCTTCCTGTATAAACCATCTTGTGAGCGCGATGATGACCTGAACTTGTAAGTTTTGTTAGGTCGGATTTAATTAAACCGTATTCGTTTTCTATTTTGGGAATTTGCTTATTAAAATCTTCTAAAGGTATATAGCGTTGGATAAAGGCTTCTTCACCTTGGACGTATTGTTGACTGAAGTGCATATCTATTACTTGGGAATTGGAACCAAGTGCTTGAACGTAATATAAAAATTGTTTGAATGATATTCCTTGTTTACTATGCTTGTCATTATAAAAACACTTTCGGATACTATCCCATTGAGGGCTAGCATAAGGATTGTCAGCAAGTAATAAAAATGAGCTAACGGCCCTTGTATAGGGATTTCGTACGAGTTTACAAACATGTTTTTTTGATTCTAGCAGACCGCTATGTAACGCCTGTATATAATTGGGGTTATTTTTATATACCCAGAACTCATAGTAATGAATAAAATCATTGTATTTCTTTGCTTCAGGAAATAATCCAATTTGAAAAAAGAACCAATTAGCTAATGTAGTACATCCGCTCCTGTGGCTCCAGAATAGTATAAGTGGAAAGTCTTTATGGAAATGTGGAATTCGATCTTTATGTAGGGTTACATAATTTAAAAGTTCTTGATGTATATTTTTCATGAGTTTAACACTCCTTTTTTTAAGGGTATAGGAAGAGGATTTTTTATTAATCCAATATATTCATGGGAATGAGTAAATATTATGAGTGTATTTTGCTGTCATCTTAAATAAGATAACGATTCTAAAAGGGAAATGTAAAATAAAGATAATGAAAATGTATAAGAGGCATACAATTATAAGAGAATGAATAATAGATATGACCAAGTTCATTTATTTGTATTTCTAGGTGTGATAAGTAAAAATCTTATTACTAGAGAGGATATTATGGGGAAGAATAATTATTTAATAGTAGGTGGAAATAGTTTCATTGGTATTAACCTCGCATTAGGTTTATTGAAACAAGGTCAAAATGTAAAAGTATTTTCCAGACATATAAATAATTTTCCTCAAAATATTATAAGTGAGGTTGAATTTATTAAAGGGGATTTAGCAAATGTTGAAGATATATATAAAGCTTTAGTAAATGTGGATATTATTATTTACTTAGCTGCAACGTCAAATGTAGCAACTTCAATTGAAGATGTTTTCGGAGATATGAACAGTAGCTTTTTTTTTCTTAATTTCATGGAAAGTGTTAAAACTTTTCCTATTAAAAAAATTGTATTAGCATCTTCTGGAGGCACAGTTTATGGTGAACCGGAATATTTACCTATTAATGAGGAACATCCATTAAAACCACTTTCTCCTTATGGAATAACAAAAGTGTCGCTTGAAAATTATTTGTACTTTTATAAGAGAAAATATGGAATTGACTATGTTGTATGTAGATATTCTAATCCATATGGGAAATATCAAAATCCTTTAAAGAAAGTCGGGGCAATAAATTGTTTTTTGTATCAGCATCTCAGTAATGAAAAGATTAATATATATGGGAATCCACAAGAGATTATTCGAGATTATATTTATATCGATGATTTGGTTGAAATCACTATACAACTATCACAATTAAATCGCTTGAAATCTTGTGTGTATAACATAGGAAGCGGCAAGGGTCTCTCTTTAAAACGAATTATAGTAGAATTGGAGAAATTAACGGAAAGAAAAGTGGATTTTATCTGTTATAAACAAAAGCAAGAAAATGTTCAAAAAATCATTTTAAATATAGATAGGGTAAGACGAGAATGTAATTGGGAACCGAAAATAGATTTCAAAAGTGGAATTAGATTAAATAAGCTATGGATTGAAGAGTTCTTGTATAGTCAAAAATAATAAGCCATGCCCTACTTCTGTATAAGTAGAGCGTGGTTTATTATTTTATTTCTTTTTTTATTACCCAAAGGTCTTGATGTTCCCACCAAAAACCTTCAGAGTACTTTTGGATGATAGGGTTATAAGGTAATAATTTAATTTTGTCACATACGTAAGAGGGGCTAACAATCGTTTGCCCATATTGATTAACATCTAAATCGAGTTGTTCACTAGAGGGAAGAAACCAATAACCTTGTTTATTTAAATCTGGAAAGTTGAAGTGCTTTTTACTTTGATATCCATGAGTTGTGAAAATGAATAATCCGCCAGGGGAAACAGCATTATACAATGTTTGAAGCCAACGAAACCAAGTTGTATCAGGCATATGAGAAAAAAAGGATAGACAAAAAACGATATCGTACGTAGACGAGGCTAATTTTACTTGTTCAGGTTCAGGGTGAGATAAGATAGAAGAAGTATTTAATGTACTTTCAATAAAAGTAATAGCTTCTTCATGTATATCACAGGTAGTTATACGTAAGTTCGTTTGTAGGTTTAATAAATGACGTGTTACGCAGCCATATCCGGATGCGAATTCTAATAATTTAATTGGAGTGTCTACAGGAGGATAAAAGGAAGTAATTAAATCTAAGAGTGTTTCTGCTGATTTTCTCCCGTCTTTAAAATAATAATCTATCGCTTCCTTTTTTGATGGGAAGACTGGATTAGTGACAAGGAATTGAAAGATATGATCCTCTGGATGGATACTTGCATTTACATTGTAGTTGTGTGCAATTTGAGAAATCAGATCTTTATGTGCCTCTATAAATTCTTTCAAAGAGTAACCCCCTTAAATAATAGTAAGGTCTTACAAGAGATACTGATGGAAAAAAATATATAATTAAATCTTCAAATATGCTTTAAGGTACTTTCTATATGCGTACATTTTCTTTTTTGAAATGTCGTCGATAGTAAAGGTTTCTTTAATGAAATTTTGCATTTGTACAACTTCACTGTAATGGGAATATGAATCTTCTGTTCTCGTTACGCTATTTGTATGTCGTCTATGATAGTTTAGAGGTTTTGGATTGAAATAAATATTCCCCTCTTTAAGAATAGAAACATAGAAAAACCAATCACCAGCTACTTTAAACTTTTCTAATTGTTGTTTTGTTTTTTGTATATCTATGTTTTTAAAAACTACACTTGAGACATTAGGTATGGTGTTTTTGATAAGTAACGTATCTTGTATTTCATCTGTCCCTTTTCGAAAATAAGAACTCTTCCATTTTTCTTTATCAATATCATTTGTGTAATCTAAATAATGATTGGCTAGGATACTTCCTTGTTCATCTATTTGTTTTGATTGAGTGTAGCTTAAGGTAACATCACTATTTATATGAAACCCTTGTATTGCTTCTTCTAAAAATGTCTGATCACATAAGTCATCCGCCTCTGCAATCCAAATATAATCACCGGTTGCTGCAGAGACGCCTTTTATCCATTGTTTAAATACAGAACCAGAGTTTCTATCATTAATAATTTGCTGAACTTTTAGATGGGACTTATTTTCGTTTGAGAGCAGCTGTTCAAATATAGATACACTATTGTCAGTAGAGGCATCGTCTAGGAAAATTAGTTCGTAAAGGGGATAGGTTTGGTTTAATATTGATTTAACTCGGTCAGGTAAGTATTTTTCGTAATTATAGTTCGGTAAGATCACACTTATTTTTTTATAGTTATGCTCAAGCAGGCCTAATAATTGATAAATGTAATGAAGGAAGTTGAACTCTTTTTCGATAAGTTCTTGCCCAAATCTCCCTTTGTGTAATCGTAAATCTTCATCTCCAAGAAATTCATATATTCTTTCCAACATCTTCGGTAGATTTAAAAAGTCTACTAAAGCGCCAGTTTGTTCCGTAACAACATCTTCAAAACCTCCAGCGTTTTTAAACCCTATAACAGGGAGTTTTGTATCTAATGCTTCTAAAACAACATTTGGAAAAGGATCTTCTCTTGAAGTTAATAAATATAAATCAGCCCCGGCATTATATAAACCGATATCTGGAGTGGGCTCCACTAACGTGAAATGTGCTGTATATCTTGGGGATAGCGTATTTAAAAATTGAACATCTGCTTTCCCAACCCAGATAAAATGAATATTCTTATGAATTTTTCTTACTGAGTAAGCAATAAGTGAGAATAAATCTATCCCTTTTCGATGATCAGCGAAACCTACCCCCAAAATGATTTTGCTATCTAGAGGCAGGTTGTGTTTTTTTCGTAATTCGTTTCTAGCTTTTGCAATATTGTTCTTATAAGGATTATGGTTAAATAAACCTTGGGGGAGAATGTGGCACTTTTGATGGTCTAATTGGGTGATTGTAAGGAATTTTTCATACACGTACTGTGAAGGGAAGACAACTTTGTAAGCAAACTCGGCAATGTTTCTAGATTTTCCCTCGGCAGAGTACTGTTGTATTAAATGCGGCAATTCATGTATTAATGAAATAACTTTTATATTGTGTTTAGCTAGTAATGCAACTATATCACCACTTATGACGGTACTACATATGGCAATGGTATAGTCTTGTGATAATAACTTCTTTATTAATAATTCGATTTTTTCTTCCGTCGGGTAGTTTTCCTCTAGGCAATAAACAGGACCATATTTTTGAAAATCTTGGATTAAAATGCCCGTTCCAATAGAAATAATTGCGACGGAGTATTGAAAGTTTTCTTTAAGAGCTTTAATGGTATGTAAAGAAAGCAGCTGTGCTCCGTGGAAATGGGCATCATGGGATACATAAATGATCTTCTTATTAACATGCATTTCATAACGCCTCCTAAGTTAATTAGAGTTTTAGTAAATGTATGGTGCATTTATAATTCCCTAGAGAGAAGTGGTAGGAGATAATTGTGAATGTAGCTGGAATGTACTCGAAATAAAAATGCTACCTTTAATATATATTTGTTTGGCTTGATATTCATTCTTTAGAAAGGTGTAAGTGGTAAGAAAGAAAGTATAAACTGTCGATTATGAAAGTGACTGCACCAGTTTGTTAATCTCTAGGGACACAGTATAAATGAAGAAGGTTCAATACCCTTTATAATTTATAAAATAAAAAGGATAAAAGGTATTGACGATTAGAAGATAGAGGTGTAATATAGAACAAGTCGCCGATGCAATAACGCAGAACACGACAAACGAAATGAAAAACTTAGTTGACATTAACTAACGGAGATGTTAACATAAGGGAGTCGCAAATGAGCGACAGATAAGTTCTTTGAAAACTGAACG
>NZ_BTRL01000040.1:0-4840 GCF_054771475.1 Bacillus sp. MN7755 | reverse complement strand
TTGACGTTTCACGTTGTTTGTTTCGTTCAGTTTTCAAAGAACTTGTCTGTCGCTCATTTGCGACTTCCTTATGTTAACATCTTCATCTTTCAATGTCAACTAAGTTTTTCATTTCGTTTGTCGCTTTCGATGTTGTTGTCATCGGCGACTTGTTTTATATTACACCTCTATACTCTAATCGTCAACACTTTTTATAAAGATATTCAATTAAATCTTTTTTACGCTCTTTTAGCTATATACGTCCCTACAAAAATTCATTACCGAAAACTACCTTCTGCTTCTCTTTAATTTATTCTCGCAAAACATATTCAATTTACTTTGAACCCTAGGCTTAATTTGCGTGGATATTTTCATCCAACAAAACTATTAACCTTATTTTAACAAATACTAGTATATAATTAGAGGGTTGTTGCACCATCAATGAAATCCATTAGAAGCAGGTGAAGGTATGAAAGATATAAATATCCTTATAGCAGACGATGATAAAGAAATCCGTAATTTACTAAAAATATATTTAGAACGAGAATTATATATGGTAGATACTGCGATTGATGGCGAAGTAGCCTTACAGTTATTTAATCAAAACAACTATAGCCTCGTTATTTTAGATCTTATGATGCCGAAAGTAGATGGTATCGAAGTATGCAGAAAGCTTAGAGATAAAACTAACGTACCGATATTAATGCTAACCGCTAAAGATCACGAAGTCGATAAAATTTTAGGTTTAAGCATTGGTGCTGATGATTACATTACGAAACCTTTCAGCATTCACGAAGTGATTGCACGAGTAAAAGCTCTTATACGACGTTTTTTAGTTCTTGGAAGTAACATTAATGTACAAGAGAAAACAACTTTAGCTTTTAAAGGACTAACTATCAATTTAAATACATATACAGTTCACACAAATAAAGAAGAAATCAGCTTAACCGGAAAAGAACTAGAACTATTAAAATTCTTTACTTCAAACCCAGGACAAGTATTTACAAAAACACAGCTCTTCCGCAATGTATGGGACGATAATTATATAGAAGATGATAATACAGTTATGGTACATATTCGAAAACTTAGAAAGAAAATAGAAATCGACCCTTCCAATCCAAAATTCATTCAAACTGTATGGGGAATTGGTTATAAGTTTGTGGGTGAAAAGCTTGAAGACTGATAAAATCCTCTTCCTTATTTCATTACAACTTATCATTTGCGGGCTTTTAAATATACAAATGGATCCGAGAGTAAAAATTTCTTTATTTATTACCCTTATCTTAATTACAATGTATCTCTTCTTTTCAAGAATACAATTCATTCAAAATCGCAAATCAATAGACACTAAATTAAGTCGTGCACTAAAGGGGCATTTACAAACGAGATTATTCACAAGTAATGATCGATCGTTACATAATATCGTTTTTTCAATAAACGAACTAATAGCTGAATTAGAAAAGGTTCGGATTAAAGCAAAAAGGTCTGAGGAATCTAGAAAACAACTTTTATCTAGTATCTCGCACGATATCCGAACACCACTCACCTCCATTATTGGATATATCGATGCTTTAAAAGATGGGGTTGCTGCTTCTGAAATAGAAAAGCAAGAATATCTTAAAATACTTTATATGAAATCAAATAACTTAAAGCACCTAGTTGATGAAATATTCAATATGGCAAAGCTAGACGCTAATGAATTTCCACTAAAAGAAGAAAAACTCGACTTTTCTGAAGTTACTAGAGAAGTTTTGATCGAGTTTTTACCTGAACTCTCAAAACATAATATTAAACTGCAAGTTCTCATACCAGAGTCTACTTGTCCTATCATTGCAGATCACCTAAGCCTTATGCGTATTATAGGTAATTTAATGAAAAATGCCATTTATTACGGAAAGAATGGGAAAACAATAGGAGTCGAACTACTAGAAACTGATGCAGCATATGAACTTCTTATTTGGGACAAAGGCCCTGGTGTTCCAAAACATGATTTACAAAACGTATTTGAGCGAATGTACCGAAGTGAACAATCAAGAAACTCGTCTTTTGGTGGTAGCGGGCTCGGGCTTTCTATTTCTAAAGCGCTCGTTGAGAGGAATGGTGGGCATATATGGGTTGAAAGTATTCCATGGGAACGAACCACTTTTGGCTTTTCCATTCCAAAACACAATACTTTTAAGAAATAGTTAAGAAATGATTAATATGCAGTTAAGCCTTCCTTTTTATCATGTAAGTAAGAACTTATAGAAAGTAGGTGTCTCCTATAAACACAATTATAAAAACGACTAATCTTACTAAAGTATATGGCAAGCAAAAATCCGTAGATAAGCTAAACATTAACGTTCAACGAGGAGAAATTTATGGATTCATAGGACGTAACGGTGCTGGTAAAACGACAACCATTCGTATGCTACTTAGTCTTATAAAGCCTACAAGTGGAACTATCGAAATATTCGGAGAGGATTTATTTCAAAATCAAAAAGATATTTTAAGTAGAATTGGTTCTATCGTTGAAGTTCCAGGGTTTTATGAAAACTTAACTGCAAAAGAAAACTTATTAATTAATGCAAAGATAATCGGGGTGCACAAAAAGAATGCTATTGAAGAAGCATTAGAAATAGTGGGCTTGCAGCATGAAACAAAAAAATTAGTAGGAAAGTATTCTTTAGGAATGAAGCAGCGCCTAGGAATTGCACGCGCCCTTCTCCATTATCCCGAACTACTCATATTAGATGAACCGACTAACGGACTAGACCCCATCGGTATTAAAGAAATGCGAAAACTTATTCATTCTTTAGCTCAAGAAAGGAATATAACGATACTCATTTCTAGTCACATTTTAGCAGAGGTAGAACAGTTAGTTGATCGTATCGGAATTATTCACGAAGGAAGGTTACTAGAAGAAGTTTCTCTTGATAAGCTGCGCAAAGCAAACCGTAAGTACATAGAATTTCAGGTGAATAATGACAATAAGGCTGCGATGCTATTAGAAAATCAATTTCAAATTTTCGATTATGAGGTACATGATGAAGGGAATATTCGCATTTACTCTCATTTTGGGCAACAAGGATACATTAATAGAACGTTCGTTCTGAATGATATTGAAGTATTAAAAATGATGATTAGTGAAGACAGATTAGAAGATTATTTCACCAAACTAGTTGGAGGTGGAACAATTGGTTAATCTACTCTATACAGAACTATTAAAACTAAAACGCTCTAATATGTTTTTAATTAGCATTATTGGGGCTGGTGTCGCACCTTTCTTAGTCGTAGTAGCCTCTTATATACATATAAAAACAAAACAGCCAACTCCGACTATTTGGTTCCACCAGTTATTCACTGACGTTAACTTATATACTACTTTAGTTATAGGATTCCCTTTATACGGAGTAGTTGTTGCTTATCTCTTTACCCGCGAATATGCAGAAGATACACTAAAAAATTTACTAACTATCCCCGTGTCGCGCATTAGCTTTATTATAAGTAAGTTCATCATTCTCTTCCTTTGGATCATGATGCTAACTTTAGTCGCTTGGTCGCTTACTTTAATATTAGGGCTATTGGGGAACTTCCCTGGTTTTAACACTACTTTACTTTTAGGTTCTTTCCTAAAATTTTTAATATGTGGTGGACTTCTCTTTCTATTGTCTTCACCTATTGTGCTATTAACTCTTGTAATGAAGAGCTATGTACCGCCTATTATATTAACAGTCATTATTACAATGATGAATCTTATGCTCGTGAACTCCAAACATAAAGATTTATTTCCGTGGACCGCTACTCTAGATATTGCAAATAATGAATTACAACCCACATATCCACCAGAGTATTCTTATATCATCATTGCAACAACGGCGATTCTCGGATTTATTGCAACACTATTCTATTTTAAAAGAGTAGACATTCATTAATTTATAGGAGTGATACCATGAGCGATATCATAATTGCCTTCATACTCGGTATCGTAGAGGGGTTAGCTGAATTTTTACCTATCTCTTCTACTGGACACCTTATATTAGTCGGACACTTATTAGGCTTTGAAGGAGAAAGAGCGAAAACGTTTGAAATTGTTATTCAGCTAGGGGCAATTTTAGCTATTGCAATTTTATACCATAAACGTCTCGTTTCTTTATGTAATATTAAGCCTCTTCTACGGAAAGAGAAAAAATTCAACGCATTCCATGTATTTCTTGGCGTATTTCCGGCAGTAGTTGCTGGTTTGCTACTACATGATGTTATTAAAACTTACTTATTTCAGCCATACACTGTTGTGATTGGACTTGTAGCAGGGGCAATTCTTATGATCTTTGCAGAAGTAAAAAAACAAGAGGCAACCTCCTATTCACTGGACGATTTAACATACCGTCAAGCATTAACAATTGGATTATTTCAATGTTTAGCGGTATACCCTGGCTTCTCCAGAGCCGGCTCTACTATCTCTGGAGGTCTATTAGCAAAAGTAAATTATAAGACTGCATCTGAGTTCTCTTTTCTCATTGCCCTCCCTGTAATGGTTGGGGCTACAGGCTTAGACTTATTAAAAAGCTGGACGTATTTAAGTGTCGATGATATCCCTATGTTTGCGGTAGGATTCATCACTTCTTTTATAGTCGCAATGTTAGCAGTAGTAACATTCCTAAAGCTTTTAGAGAAGATAGGTTTAAAACCTTTTGCATATTATCGTATTTTGCTGGCTATCTTATTTACACTCTTCGTATTACTATAGATTCGTATATTTCACATATTATTGAACCGATATTCAAGTTGAAGTATCGGTTTTTTATCCATTTTCATTTATTAAACACGAAAAAACACAAGTCAAAAGACTTGTGTTTTTAGTTGCTTGGCGACGTCCTAC
>NZ_BTRL01000039.1:0-5353 GCF_054771475.1 Bacillus sp. MN7755 | reverse complement strand
TCCTTTATCAATCCCACAAAATTATTTATACTCATCATTTCCACTCCATTTTTGCTAAAAGGGGCCTACCCCATCGCTATCAAGCTAAGAAAATACAACTACCCCAGAACGAGATTTTGTCCTAACTTGTAATAAAAAAGCTCATTTTTTCTTTCTGGGGACATCATAAATAGTAACTTTATAACAGTGAGCTAGTTTAAAATTGCGTCAAAAACTTAATTGAAATTAAATCAGGAATGTTATTTTAACTTTTTATTTTAACCTGCTAATCTGTAGGTGAACTATTTTCTATTTCATAACAATTCACCAATATTTCTTTTAAATATTCCTTATATTTGGAGCGTAGGATTTCTGGAAAAATGATATTAATTTTTTTACCGAAAGACAAAAAATACTGAACCAGAAAATCGATCTCCATTTCTCCAAAAGTCCCAATAATGTATTTGTTTTGTTCTTCTTCTTGAAGAGACATGTTATCGTAAATGCGTTTATAGAACTGTTCAACTGTCTCTAAGTAAAAAATTTCTTTACTAATAATTATCGGAATTTTATATTCCCCCACAAAGTAAAGAACTTTTTTCTTTTGGGGGTTTTATGTTTCATAGTTTGTTAACAATTACAATATCTCAAATCCTACAGCTCCTGTACGTATAGGAGAATTTAATGCAGAAAATTTAAATGCTCCTGCTATATTAGCTATTACAGATACTACTCTTTATGTCGCAAATCAAGGCGACAACACTATAGAAATTTATAACATTTCTAATCCTACAACTCCTGTACGTGTCATGATTTTGGTGCAGGGAATTTATATATTCCTAATAGATTGGCTGTTTTTACGTTATTCGGCTAGTAAGGTATGTTACAGCGATACCACTACCAATAACCTTACAAAATCCCTCCAGATTATTTAACTGGAGGGATTTTGGTATTCTTCTAAATGCATTGACTTCCGATAATTTTGTGTTATGTTAACTATTCTTGTATAGAATATTCATTTTTTATTTCTTATCAATTTACATTCATAATCTTTAATTTCCTTATCATCCACCACATATGGGAAAGGATCCTCTCGAATAAAACGTACTGCATTCAATCCTATCATTTGGGATGGTATTGACGTATTGCCGTCCGGTAAAATCGGAGAAATGGAAAGATCAGCGACTTTAAGATTTTTGGTTCCAAAGACATTCAGAGATTCGTTAACAACCCCATCTTCAATACTCTTACCCATTTTACACTGTCCTCCATAATGAGCGAGATTTGTGTAGCTGGCCTTGACATAATTAGCAAGTAGAGTTCGTTTTTCTTCTTCGTTAGTTAAATTAAATATATTTTCAGGAGGGTATACAACATTATAAATACCATTTGGATCTAGTTCACGAGCTTTCATCGCAATATTGAAAGTCTTAATATATTGATCCACCATAAAATTTAAGTCATCAAGATTGTCTAATGGATTAAAATTAATCAATGGATAAGCTTCTGGATCGCTATGTGCGACTGTAATCTTACCTTTACTTTTCGGGTTAAGGTCTGCCATCCCAAAACTCATAATATTGCTCGGATTGTTCGGGTTAAATTGCCATTGATTAATAAATATGTCTTGAATCGGGATAAAGAATGGCAGTGGAAGCCCTATCATTTGAAGGCGACGACCACCAAGCCCTATTTCCTTTTTAAAAGCACCTAGTGCTATTGGCTGATCAGGGTCAGCAGACAATATCTGTAGAAGACGGGTTGTTTCTACTTCTACTCCCATCCCAATAGCATACTGAGTTTGAAAATTGTGGCCAACATTATCGTTTTCTACTAATGTTGAAATCCCTGCTTCAGCCAAATCAGTCGCTTTGCCGATTCCAGAACGTTGTAAAACAACTGAGGAAAACATACCTGCGGAGACAATGACTCCTTTTCTGGCATAACTTCGTTGTGACACCCCGTTCCTAACGTATTGAACGCCAATTGCAATGCTATCTCCTTTTTTTTCTTTAAATAGAATTTTATCCACTGTTGTCTTTGCAAAAATGACCAATTTTCTCTGATCAACCCCAAACTCATCTGGCTGGGATTCATTCCCCTGTGTGACAATACTTTCATTTAAATATCCAGTTGCAGTAGAGGAACGGACAAATTTTCCATCTTCTATTTCTTGTTGAATAAATTGTGTTTTGAAAAATGTACAATCTCTTATGCCTGTATTGTAATCTTCAACAATCGGTATACCTAAAACATCTGAAGTAGCTTGTGCTAAGGTTTGGATTAATCCTTGATCAGGAATGTTTTGTTGTCTAATAAAAATAGGGCCGTTACTTCTACGTTCTTGAGGGCTTTGTGTCATTCCTGTATACGTTTCATTTTCAATAAATAATGAGCGAATACTATCGTAATTCCATGCGTTACTTTCAACTAATTGTGCCCATGCATCATAAAGATCACGACTGCCACGTACTGCAGCCATAAAATTATGTTGCGAGCCTCCACCAATTACTCTACCACCCAATAATCTAAGCTGACGCCCAATATTTTCCTCTATTTTAGAAAGAGCGTTAAAAGACAGCTTATTCTCATTAGCTACATTTACTGCTGCCAAAATAGAAGGGCTACTGTTTGGCATATTCGTTCCTGCTTCAAGAACAAGCACGGAAGTACATTTATCATCCGTTAATTTTTTAGCAATTACCCCTCCGGCAGTACCGGCACCAATCACGATGTAATCAAAAATATATTTTTTTGATATCCTACTATTCCTTTCAATATAAAATTTAAAACAATAAATTCCTTTACAATATACTATTAACATATCGGACTGGCTGCCTGTACTTATGAAGGAGATTAATAATTTAGATAAGCTCTAATTCTTATAATAGGACGTTATGTTACCTTTACATGAATATCCTATTCGTATTTATAAATTATGTTAAAAAAATTGGACAATCATACAAGAAAAAACTCATTTTGTATCTAATATATTAAACCTTACTAAAAAAGAGTTTGATTATTCTTGTATTTAAATAGTGTAAAAAATTTCATACCTTTTTTTATTCAATCATAGTAATATATTAAAAGTTTGTCACACCCCTAATTGTTAACATAATATTTTTATCGTCTTCTTATATTGATATCTGCGCCTAAAGGCATACGGACACGATTCTGAGTATGAATGCGCATTCTAGAAAAATATTCAATGCGATTCAATAAATTTCATTAATAATTTTGATACGTTTCCTTCAAAAAACTTACAGATTGTTTGATTAGCGCTTTTAGAACATTACTATCAATGTCTGCTATTTTATTAATGTAAATACACGATTTTCCAGAGGTGTATTTTCCAAAGTTTTTTAATAGTTCCTATCGCTTAGGATCACCAGCTGCAAAATATAGACTAATTTTAGCTTTTCTTGGGGAAAAGCCTACTAATGGAGCATCTACCTCATGACCGGATGCATACTTATAATGGTATGTACCGAAGCCGATAATGCTTGGTCCCCACATTTTTGCTGTATAGCCTGTTGTTTCAGTAAATATATCTAATAATTGATATGCGTTTTCTCGTTTTTTAAGATTTTCAACACTTTCAATAAATTCAATTACACTATTGGTAGTTTCTTTTGTTTTAAGTTTGTACATATTAAAATCACTCCTTTTTAGATATCGGTTTCATAACATATTTAATTATTATATATGGTTCATCATACATGTCTCTCGACTTAAATGTTTTATGACCCTTAAATACACAAAATCTTTATTATTATGGGGTGGATATGGGAGACGTATATAGTGTATTAAGATATTTGTTGGTTTTCTACTTGTATCAGTATTTGATCTGGGATCTTTCGTCAATATCCTACTTTTATTTAGCCACAGCTTCAAGTGTTTTGCCTTTCTTTTCAAGGTCACTAATCTTTCCTATGACTCTTCGAATAACACGTGATGTGTAGCACATAAAATGCAATCCTACTCACGAAGATTTAGATTTTTAACGTCTTTGATACAACAATAACTTGCTTCCTGTACCATTTTTCTTTGTAGTTCAACATACTTCTAAACTGTGACCACAATATTTCGTTGATTGCTTTTGCAAGCTTTCTATTTTTGAGCATATTATTGATTTGTAAATCTTCCATACTGGTCACATCGTGGTTTTTGATGATCTTAGCAGAAAGTTTATATAAATAAACAGCTCTTGCATTTTTGATTCTCTATACTCTTTTTTCTAGAATGTAGTCTCATTTAGAAAACTTTGCAACAGAAACCGTTAACCGATTGACTCTATTAATCCCCTATTCACTGCCCTTTCATCTCCGTTAGAGCTTTTATATGTTCTTAAAATTGTCAAAATCACTTTGATTTTTCATAAAAAGTTTTTGATATTATATTGGTACAAGGTCATGTGTTCCCTTAACCCAAAACCTTACTGATGCCCTGTTACCCTTGACGGGGCTTTTTATTTATCTTTTTCTAGAAGTTAAAGATATCTCTTGATGACTGTCACACTATTGTATACTCCCCTAGCTTTTAAATTACGTGTCATTGCAATGATTTTCCTTCGTTCATATTCGGCCCACTATTCTCTCACCATTCTTCTTGAACTACCCCCACTTTCACTTCGTTTAGAAGAGGGGGATTCCTAAGTAAAGAGTTCTATCGAACTCTAATTGATTAGGCTAACCCCGCAGTCCTTGCGGTTAGAAGCCTTATCGCTTCATTCTTTAGATTGATACTTGCGTTAATATCCCGATCATGATGTGTATGACAAGAAGGGCAGTCCCATTTACGTAGGTTTAGATTTTTAACGTCTTTGTTTTGATATCCACAACAAGAACATAATTGGCTTGAAGCAAATGTTTTCGATACGACAATGATTTGTTTGCCGTACCATTTTGCCTTATATTCCAACATAGTTCGAAACTGTGACCATGATACCTCACTAATCGCTTTTGCTACCTTATGATTCTTTAACATATTTGATACTTGCAAATCCTCTATACCGATAACATCGTGGTTTTTGATGATTTCAGTCGAGATTTTGTCCAAGTAATCTTTTCTAGCATTTGCCATGTATTCCTGAATTCTAGCTACTTTTACTCGTTGTTTATTCCAGCGAGAAGACCCTCTCATTCTTCTAGAAAGAACACGCTGTGCTTTTGCCAATTTCTCTTCTAATGATCGAAAAAACTTCGGATTTTTATAGGTTGTTCCATCTGACAAAATGGCGAAATCTTTTAGTCCCACATCCATTCCAATGTAAGAATTTGTTTTCGGAAGTTCTTGCACTTCTGTTTCAACTAACAATGACACAAAGTATCTGCCAGAAGGGTTCCGTCTAACCGTAGCATTTAAAATACGTCCT
>NZ_BTRL01000038.1:0-15953 GCF_054771475.1 Bacillus sp. MN7755 | reverse complement strand
TTTTGAAGGAATATGCCTTCAATAGTTTGGTGATGATGGCAGAGAGGTCACACCCGTTCCCATACCGAACACGGAAGTTAAGCTCTCTAGCGCCGATGGTAGTTGGGACCTTGTCCCTGTGAGAGTAGGACGTCGCCAAGCTATTTATATCATCGCGGGGTGGAGCAGCACGGTAGCTCGTCGGGCTCATAACCCGAAGGTCGCAGGTTCAAATCCTGTCCCCGCAACCAAATGGTCCCGTGGTGTAGTGGTTAACATGCCTGCCTGTCACGCAGGAGATCGCCGGTTCGACCCCGGTCGGGACCGCCATTTTATATAAAGAAAAGAACGAAACATGTTGTTTCGTATTTTTTTATTTGTTTTAACAAAAAACTAATAAAGACAGTCAAACTATCCTTAGGAAAACTCCTAAGGACTTTTTTATATATTTAAAACCTGTATAATAAAGAGCAGAGAACATTGTGAGTAAAGTAGGTGAAGTCTGTGAGTAAATATGAAATAACAACAAAATCATCTGAGGAAACACAAAGATTATCAGAAAAACTAGGTGAACTTGTCGGGGCACAAGATGTAATTATTTTAGAAGGAGATCTGGGAGCTGGTAAGACGACTTTTACGAAAGGACTAGCAAAAGGTCTTGGAGTGAAAAGAGTTGTAAATAGTCCTACCTTTAATATCATTAAAGAATATAAAGGAAGATTACCGCTATATCATATGGACGTGTATCGCTTAGCAGAAAGTGAAGAAGACTTAGGTTTTGATGAGTATTTCTACGGTGAAGGAATTACAGTAGTAGAATGGGCTCATTTAATAGAAGCATATTTACCAAATGAAAAGTTACAAATTAGTTTATTCCATGCTGGAGATGACACAAGAAAAATTGTGCTCGAGCCAATTGGAGACCGATATATTAGATTATGTGAGGAGCTATTACAAGATGAAAGTACTAGCAATTGATACTTCAAATTACGTAATGGGCGTATCCCTTATTGAGGAAGGAAATGTAATTGGGGAAATCATTACGAATTTAACAAAAAACCATTCTGTACGTCTTATGCCAGCTGTAGAACAACTGTTAAAAGAATGCGGTGTAAAGCCGAAAGAATTAACTAAAATTGTTGTAGCAGCTGGACCAGGATCGTATACAGGTGTTCGCATAGGTGTTACAGCTGCGAAAACATTAGCTTGGTCACTTCAAATACCAATTGTAGGTGTATCAAGTTTAGAAGTAGTAGCTGCAAATGGTGTTAATTTTAATGGACTAATCTGTCCTTTATTCGACGGAAGACGTGGACAAATTTATACTGGCTTATATACATATGAAGGAGAGAATTTAACTTCTATAGAAGAAGACCGAATCATCCTTATTGTAGACTGGTTGCAAATGTTACAAGATAAAGGAAAGCCTGTTTTATTTATTGGTAACGATGTTAAACTGCACAAAGAAACAATTATCGAACATTTAGGCGATCAAGCTGTATTTGCTCCTTTCACTAAAAATAACCCAAGACCAAGTGAGTTAGCGTTCTTAGGATTACAAAAAGCAGAACAAGATGTACATTCATTTGTTCCTAGTTATCTTCGTTTAGCTGAAGCTGAAACAAAGTGGTTAGAAAGTCAAAACAAGTAGGAGCTTGCAGAAGATGGATATGATATTTAGAAAGATGGAATTCGATGATATTGCTCAAATTGTAGCTATTGAAGTAGCATCTTTTTCAACTCCTTGGACTGCAGATGCCTTTCACCGTGAGTTAACGATGAATGAACATGCACATTATGTTGTGCTAGAAAAAGATGGTCGTGTAATTGGGTATTGTGGATTGTGGATAATTATTGATGAATTACATATAACAAATATAGCCATTTTACCAGAATACAGAGGTCAGAAGCTAGGAGATGCTTTATTGAAAGAAGTTATTTCCGAAGCGAAAGCTCTAGGAGTAAAAACGATGACACTTGAAGTACGTGTATCAAATGAAGTAGCAAAACAGTTATACAGAAAATACGGATTTCAAAATGGTGGAATTCGTAAACGATACTATGCAGACAATCAGGAAGATGGTCTCGTAATGTGGGTGAATATATAATGGAAAAAAATACGATTATACTCGGCATTGAAACAAGTTGTGATGAAACAGCAGTAGCGGTTGTTAAAAATGGAACGGAAATTATTGCGAATGTCGTTGCATCACAAATTGAAAGTCATAAACGTTTTGGTGGAGTTGTACCAGAGATTGCATCCCGTCATCATGTAGAAGAAATTACAGTTGTGTTAGAAGAAGCATTAAAAGAAGCAAATATCACATTTGATGATATTGATGCAATTGCTGTAACAGAAGGGCCTGGTTTAGTAGGAGCGCTTTTAATAGGGGTAAATGCAGCGAAAGCAGTAGCTTTTGCACATGATATTCCTCTAGTTGGTGTTCATCATATCGCTGGTCACATTTACGCAAACCGTTTAGTAAAAGAAGTTCAGTTCCCACTACTATCACTTGTTGTATCTGGTGGACATACAGAGCTTGTTTATATGAAAGAGCATGGTTCATTTGAAGTAATTGGTGAAACAAGAGATGATGCAGCTGGAGAGGCATATGATAAAGTAGCTCGTACGTTATCCATGCCATATCCAGGGGGGCCTCATATTGATCGCCTTGCACACGAAGGAGAACCAACAATCGATTTGCCTCGTGCATGGCTAGAACCGGATTCGTATGATTTCAGCTTTAGTGGATTGAAATCAGCAGTTATCAACACTGTGCATAACGCAAAACAACGAGGAATCGAAATTGCACCGGAAGATTTAGCAGCAAGTTTCCAAGAGAGTGTAATAGATGTGCTGGTAACGAAAGCATCTCGTGCAGCAGAAGCGTATAATGTAAAACAACTGCTTCTCGCTGGTGGAGTTGCTGCGAATAAAGGACTTCGCACACGTTTGGAGGCAGAATTTGCGCCAAAAGAAAATATTGAGCTAATTATTCCTCCGTTATCTTTATGCACAGATAATGCAGCGATGATTGCAGCGGCAGGTACGATTGCATATGAACAAGGAAAACGTGCTACATTAGCTTTAAATGCAAATCCAGGATTAGATATTGAAGCATAGTTATACACAAAATTAACCACAGCTTGTGGATAAAAGCCATATTATCTGTTGATAATGTGGCTTTTACTGTGTATATAAAATGTTAATAACTTTTTTAGTGATTGTGGATAATGTGGAAAAGTTATTTCTGTGTTTATATATTAAAGGTGGATATGTGTATAACGTTGTGGATAAATCAAACGAAGTCTGACCTTTGAATATATCCTTTTTCGGGAAATAAAATAATGGTGAATATCTGAAAAGATATTTCGAGATAATCTTCTTTTAATTTGCGAATTGGTATAGATGTCAAACTTTGTCGGTAAATCGATACTTGGTGTCGAATCGTTGATATAGTTCCAGTTACGATGGACATATTCAAAAAACGTTCATGTACGATGACGTTGCTTCGCTCTAGAAAACAAAAAGGATGTCACATAGTCAAAAATCCCGACTTATGAGACATCCTCCTTATTCATACTCTTATAAATGCAATTCTTCCCATTCTGCCATACAAGCATCGAGTTGCTCTTGTAGTGTTTGTTTTTTTGTTGTAATTTCACTAGCCTTTTCATAATCTGCATATATTTCTGGTAAGCAAAGTTGATCTTCTAACGTAGCAATTTCTTCTTCCAATACTACAATGTTTTGTTCTAGCTCCTCAATTTTTCGAGTACGTTGACGCTCTAATTTTTTGCGCTCTTTTTCTTCGAGATAATTTAATTTTTCTTGTGCAACTGTCTTTTGAACCGGTGCTTCATCTTCTTGCTCTAATTCCGCACGTTCGATCATCTCATTTTTCTTTGCAACGTAGTAATCGTAATCCCCTAAATACTCCTGTGCACCTTCTGTTGATAACTCAACAACGGTTGTCGTTACACGATTAATAAAGTAGCGGTCATGTGAGACAAATAGAAGAGTACCTGGATAATCGATTAAAGCATTCTCCAAAATCTCTTTACTATTTAAATCAAGATGGTTCGTAGGTTCATCGAGAATTAATAAATTTGATTTTTGCATCATAAGTTTTGCAAGGGCTAACCGAGCTTTTTGTCCACCACTCAGAGAAGATACTGGTTTTAGTACATCATCCCCTGTGAATAAGAAGTTACCTAGTATCGTGCGAATTTCCTTTTCAGGTTGCAGAGGATATTCATCCCATAATTCATTTAATACGCGCTTCGAAGATGTTAAGTTAGCTTGTTCCTGATCATAATAGCCAACAGATACATTGGATCCGAAAGAAACATCACCATTTAATAGGGGTAACTTATTCACAAGTGATTTTAATAATGTGGATTTTCCAATTCCGTTTGGACCAACTAAAGCAACACTATCCCCGCGAGTTAAGCGCATTGTTACATGTTCAATAATCGGATCCTCATCATATCCGATGGTTGCATCCTTTACTTGTAAAACGTCATTTCCACTTTGTTTTTCAATATCGAAGTGGAAGGAAGCTGACTTAGAATCACCTAATGGTCTTGTTAATAATTCCATTCGGTCTAATTGTTTACGACGGCTTTGCGCACGTTTTGTCGTAGATGCACGAGCTATATTTTTTTGAACGAAGTCTTCCAGCTTAGCGATTTCATCTTGTTGTTTTTCATAACGTTTCATTTCCTGCTCGTATAGTGCTGATTTTAAGTCTAAATATTTACTGTAGTTACCAACAAATCGTCTACTTTCTTTATTCGAAATTTCATATACTTGTGTAACGAGTTTATCTAAGAAATAACGGTCATGGGAAACGATTAGTATTGCGCCAGGATAACCTTGTAAATATTGTTCAAGCCATGTTAATGTTTCGATGTCTAAATGGTTTGTAGGCTCGTCCAAAATAAGTAGGTCTGGTTTCGTTAATAATAATTTACCGAGAGCTAATCGTGTTTTTTGTCCACCGCTTAATGTGGAAATCGTCGTCTGGTGCGTTTCAACTGGGAAGCCAAGACCACTTAAAATCGAACGGATATCTGCTTCATATTGGTAGCCACCTTGATCTTTATAATCTAATTGCAATTGGTCATAATCAGCTAATAATCTTTCATATGTAGCCTCGTTTGAAAAGTTTTCTTCTTTTCCCATCTCTTGCTCTAGCCTTCGAAGCTTTGTCTCCATTTGTTGCAAGTGTGTAAAGACGGTTAACATTTCATCCCAAATTGTTAAAGACGTTTCTAACCCGGTATTTTGGGCTAAATATCCGATTGAGACATCTTTCGGTTTTATAATTTCGCCACCATCATGAGATAGCTCACCAGCTATTATTTTTAATAATGTAGATTTTCCGGCTCCATTTCGTCCGACTAATGCGATACGATCCTTCGTTTGAACTTCCAATTTTATGTTTGCAAGAATCGTTTCTGCACCGTATAATTTCGAAAGCGCGTTTACTTGTAATAAAATCAATGTTTTCACCTCAAATAATTTCTTAACTTTGCCATGTTTATATTTCTCAATCATACTAAAAATAGTGTATAGTTTAAAATACAGAGAGAATACTTCTTCTTTCTATTATACAAGGAATTTAATAAGTGCTAAACTTCTGTATTTGATTAAAGCATATGAATAAAGATAGGAAGAGAGGAGAGGTTATATGGAGCAGCAGAAAATTCCACAAGCCACTGCTAAGAGATTGCCTCTATACTATCGATTTATCCAAAACTTATCTCTGTCTGGTAAGCAACGTGTTTCATCAGCCGAATTAAGTGAAGCGGTAAAGGTTGATTCCGCAACAATTCGAAGAGATTTCTCATACTTTGGAGCGTTAGGGAAAAAAGGATATGGATATAACGTAAATTATTTATTATCATTTTTCCGTGAAACACTCGACCAAGATGATATAACACGTGTAGCGCTTATTGGAGTAGGTAATTTAGGGACCGCTTTCTTACATTATAATTTCACGAAAAATAATAATACAAAAATTGAAATGGCGTTTGATGTTAGTGAAGAGAAAGTTGGAACAGAAATCGGAGGCATTCCTGTATATCACTTAGATGAATTAGAAGAACGTTTATCAACTGATATACAAGTGGCAATATTAACAGTACCCGCTACAGTAGCGCAATCTGTAGCCGATAGATTGGCAGAAACAAATGTGCATGGTATTTTGAATTTCACACCAGCACGCTTAAATGTGTCAGACAATATAAGAATTCATCATATTGATTTAGCAGTGGAGTTACAAACACTTGTTTACTTTTTGAAAAATTATCCACAATAAAACGCAGAGGAAGCGACCTCTGCGTTTTATTATTGTTTTTTCTTTGTGAATTTAACTAAGATAAGGCGAAGTGCCAAATTAAAATCAATCGTTGCCATAACTGCAAATAGTATTGTCCACATATTCCAGATTGTATCTGTTACGTTCGTAATGGCGAAGCGTGTAAAGATACATCCTAGAAGGAAGTACAATGCAGCCATGAACAATGGTGAGTTTCTCATACTAAAAATCCTCCGATAAAGCCTTGCATTTTTTCAGCTTCTTTAATCATTTCTTGAATTTGTTCGTTACTTACTAAAACTTGAGCAACTGCAACTAATGTATTCATTGCAACATGAGCGGCAATTGGAACGATAATACGTTTCGTTTTTACATATAAGAAGGCGAATACGAGCCCCATAGCGGTGTATACCAATAAGTGAGTAAAATCAAAATGAATCGCCGCAAATACAAGGGAACTAATGATAGCGGCAATAAAGAAGTTAAACTTCTTATAAAGTGTACCAAATAAAATTTTTCTAAATACGATTTCTTCTAAAATAGGTCCGATTATAGAAATAACGATAAGGAACCAAGGTGTCGTTCTTGCGATATCCATAAGTCTCGCTGTATTTTCAGATCCAGGTTTAATACCTAATACATACATTTCGATCATGCCAGCAATACTTTGCGAGAAAAATGCTAAGAAGAACCCGATAAAAATCCAACCAATCGTAGCTGGAACAGTAGAACGCATCTTATCTAAATGTCTGTCGCGAATATCTGTTCTAAGTAACCAAAGTACGATACATAATGCAATAAAGAAGCTAATGATCGCCCAGTGACCAGTTATGAGTTGAAATTTCTCTTCCCTAGTAAATCCCCTGTTATCATAAAGTCCAGTTTTCAGAAGAAGTGGTAATCCAGCAATTGATGATAACTGCATTAAAATGTATGTAACGATAACCCACCAATATTGTTTTTTCAAATGGTTTAACCATCCTTTCTAACTCTAGTGTATGAGATAAGGTAGGATAACATGTAAATATGCTACCTACGATATAAACCTTACTTAAATTATGTTTTTTTTGTAAATCCTTATTTGAAATTATAATAGAAGACAGGAGAAAGTTGTGTTTGTAGCGAAAACAACTTAGGGTGTCCTTTCATATTGTAACATACGAGTAGTGGAAACAACGATTCATATAGTAAAGGTAGAAGAAGAGGAACTCTATATAGAAAAGTTTATAGCGTAATTTGCGAAAAAATTATGATTTTTTTACTTGCAAAAGAAATTGAGATTATTTATTATTATAAGTGTGTTAGCACTCGGGTGACTTGAGTGCTAATAAATAAAATTTACATAACAAAATGAGGAGGTTATTGTTCATGCTAAAGCCATTAGGTGATCGCGTTGTAATTGAGCTTGTTCAAGCGGAAGAAAAAACAGCAAGTGGTATTGTATTACCAGACACAGCAAAAGAAAAACCACAAGAGGGTAAAGTTATTGCAGTAGGTACTGGTCGAGTGCTTGAAAATGGTGAGCGTGTTGCTTTAGAGGTAGCAGCAGGTGATCTTATCATCTTCTCAAAATATGCAGGTACTGAAGTGAAATATGAAGGTACAGACTACTTGATTTTACGTGAAAGTGACATTTTAGCAGTTATCGGTTAATTATATAAATCTTAAAAAATCCAAGGGGGTCAATTATTATGGCAAAAGATATTAAATTTAGTGAAGAAGCACGTCGTTCGATGCTTCGCGGTGTCGACACTCTTGCAAACGCAGTAAAAGTAACACTTGGACCAAAAGGTCGTAACGTTGTACTTGAGAAAAAATTTGGTTCACCACTTATTACAAATGATGGTGTAACAATCGCAAAAGAAATTGAATTAGAAGATGCATTCGAAAACATGGGTGCGAAATTAGTAGCAGAAGTTGCTAGCAAAACAAATGATGTAGCTGGTGACGGAACAACAACTGCAACTGTATTAGCACAAGCTATGATTCGTGAAGGTCTTAAAAACGTAACAGCTGGTGCGAACCCAATGGGTCTTCGTAAAGGTATCGAAAAAGCTGTTACTGCTGCAATTGAAGAATTAAAAACGATTTCTAAACCAATCGAAGGTAAATCTTCTATCGCACAAGTAGCTGCTATTTCTGCGGCTGACGAAGAAGTAGGTCAATTAATTGCTGAAGCAATGGAGCGCGTTGGTAACGACGGCGTTATTACTTTAGAAGAATCTAAAGGCTTCACAACAGAATTAGACGTAGTAGAAGGTATGCAATTTGATCGTGGATATGCATCTCCTTACATGATTACTGATTCTGATAAGATGGAAGCAGTTCTTGATAACCCATACATCTTAATTACTGACAAAAAGATTTCTAACATTCAAGAAATCTTACCAGTATTAGAGCAAGTGGTACAACAAGGTAAACCACTTCTTATCATTGCTGAAGATGTAGAAGGCGAAGCGTTAGCTACATTAGTAGTGAACAAACTTCGTGGTACATTCAATGTAGTAGCTGTTAAAGCTCCTGGATTTGGTGACCGTCGTAAAGCAATGCTAGAAGATATCGCAATCTTAACTGGTGGCGAAGTAATCACTGAAGAATTAGGCCGTGACTTAAAATCTGCTACAGTTGAATCTTTAGGACGCGCTGGTAAAGTTGTTGTAACGAAAGAAAACACAACTGTAGTTGAAGGTATTGGAAATTCACAACAAATCGAAGCTCGCATTGGTCAAATCCGTGCGCAATTAGAAGAAACAACTTCTGAATTCGATCGTGAAAAATTACAAGAGCGTCTTGCAAAACTTGCAGGTGGCGTAGCAGTAATTAAAGTAGGTGCAGCAACTGAAACTGAGTTAAAAGAGCGCAAACTTCGCATTGAAGATGCACTTAACTCAACTCGTGCAGCAGTAGAAGAAGGTATCGTTGCAGGTGGTGGTACTTCACTTATGAACGTATACACGAAAGTTGCTGCTATCGTAGCTGAAGGCGACGAAGCTACAGGTATCAACATCGTACTTCGCGCACTAGAAGAGCCAGTTCGTCAAATCGCAATCAACGCTGGTCTAGAAGGATCTGTAGTTGTAGAGCGTCTAAAAGGCGAAAAAGTAGGCGTTGGTTTCAACGCAGCTACTGGCGAGTGGGTTAACATGCTTGAAACTGGTATCGTAGATCCAGCTAAAGTAACTCGCTCTGCACTTCAAAACGCAGCATCTGTTGCAGCTATGTTCTTAACAACTGAAGCTGTAGTAGCTGACAAGCCAGAACCAAATGCACCAGCAATGCCTGACATGGGCGGCATGGGCATGGGCGGTATGGGCGGAATGATGTAATTCCGTTTGTCCTAAAAAACATCCATTTCTATATAGAAATGGATGTTTTTTTATGTTTTTTAGAAAAGGAAATGAATTTCTGTAGAATTTTGTCGCTTTCTCTCTTGACCATATTGATACTTCATTGTTAGAATCTAGGAAGATAATATAAAACGATCCTTCATATATCCTCAAAGATAAGGTTTGAGAGTCTCTACCGGGTTACCGTAAACAACCTGACTATGAAGGCAGTGTGTCTTATATTTATAAAGAACGGAAGACTATCTTTCTTTATAAAGCCAGACCCCTGCCTTTTCTTTGTTATGAGACTAGAGGCGGAGGACTGGCTTTTTTTATTATATTAGTAATGCTTTTTGCCAAATTGGTGAAAATATTTATATACGAGAACTAACGTTGGGGTGATTATTTTGAAGAAGCAGCATGATACAATTATCGTTTTAGATTTTGGGAGTCAGTACAATCAGTTAATAGCACGTCGAATTCGTGAGTTCGGTGTATACAGTGAACTTCATCCACATACAATTACTGCAGAAGAAATTAAAGCAATGAATCCAAAAGGGATTATCTTCTCTGGTGGACCAAATAGTGTATACGGTGAAGGTGCATTACATTGTGATGAAAAAATCTTTGACCTAGGATTACCGATCTTCGGTATTTGTTACGGTATGCAGCTTATGACGCAACAATTCGGTGGTAAAGTAGAGCGTGCAAATCACCGTGAGTACGGAAAAGCTGTTCTTAAAGTAGAGAACGAATCAAAATTATATGCGAACCTTCCAGAAGAGCAAGTTGTATGGATGAGCCATGGCGACTTAGTAACTGGTTTACCTGAAGGATTCGTAGTAGATGCAACAAGTGAGTCTTGTCCAATTGCTGGTATGAGCAATGAAGCGAAAAACTTATACGGTGTACAATTCCACCCAGAAGTACGTCACTCTGAGCACGGTAACGATTTAATTAAAAACTTCGTATTCGGCGTATGTGGTTGTTCTGAAGGATGGAACATGGAGAACTTTATCGAAGTAGAATTAGAGAAAATCCGTGAAACTGTTGGAGACAAAAAAGTACTATGCGCACTTAGTGGCGGTGTAGACTCTTCTGTTGTAGCAGTATTAATTCATAAAGCGATCGGCGACCAATTAACATGTATTTTCGTTGATCATGGCTTACTTCGTAAAGGTGAAGCAGAAGGCGTTATGAAAACATTCAGCGAAGGCTTCCACATGAACGTTATTAAAGTGGATGCACAAGAACGCTTCATGAACAAGTTAAAAGGTGTAGAAGATCCAGAACAAAAACGTAAAATCATCGGTAATGAATTCATTTACGTATTTGATGATGAAGCGTCTAAATTACAAGGAATGGACTTCCTAGCGCAAGGTACACTTTACACAGATATCGTTGAGAGTGGTACAGCAACTGCACAAACAATTAAATCTCACCATAACGTTGGTGGACTTCCAGAAGACATGCAGTTCAAATTAATTGAGCCTTTAAACACATTATTTAAAGATGAAGTACGTGTATTAGGATCAGAACTAGGAATTCCTGATGAAATCGTATGGCGTCAACCATTCCCAGGCCCTGGTCTTGGTATTCGTGTATTAGGTGAAATCACAGAAGAGAAATTAGAAATCGTTCGTGAATCTGATGCGATTTTACGTGAAGAAATTATTAAAGCAGGATTAGACCGCGAAATCTGGCAATACTTCACTGCGCTTCCTGGTATGCGTAGCGTAGGTGTTATGGGTGACGAGCGTACTTACGATTACACAGTAGGTATCCGTGCAGTAACATCTATCGACGGTATGACAGCTGACTGGGCACGTATCCCTTGGGATGTATTAGAGAAAATCTCTGTACGTATCGTAAACGAAGTAAAACACGTTAACCGTATCGTGTATGATGTAACGAGTAAGCCACCAGCAACAATTGAGTGGGAATAGTATTATAATAAAAGATCCATCTATTGCTCATGCATAGATGGATCTTTTATATTTTAAGTTAAATACGAACGAAAATATAAAAGTTCATAAAAATGTTCGTTTTTAAATTGACAAAAATACTTTCAAGAGTTAATATGAGTATGTAATTCAAACGAAAAGTGAATATTATGCCGTCGTATAATATCGGGGATATGGCCCGAAAGTTTCTACCTAGCTACCGTAAATGGCTTGACTACGAGGCGTTTTTATAAAGGTGAGGGGAATCTTATCTTTATTCATAGAACGCTTCCATGTATATGCAATGGAAGCCTTTTTTATTTTTAATAGATAAAAGAGGGCTAGGGAATTGCGGCGAGTAATCATATAACGGGGGAAACGTAAGATGAAACGCTATTTTCAGTTTGATGAACTCGGCACAAATTATAAAACAGAGTTCATAGCAGGTTTAACGACATTTTTATCTATGGCGTATGTGCTATTTGTCAATCCTGCTACGCTGTCACTTGGAAATGTTAAAGGATTACCGGCAGGTACAGGAATGGATCCGGGTGCAGTATTCGTTGCTACAGCATTAGCAGCAGCAATCGGTTCTTTAATTATGGGTATTTTCGCGAAGTATCCAATTGCTTTAGCGCCAGGTATGGGAATTAACGCGTTCTTTGCTTATACGGCAGTGTTAACGATGGGTATTCCGTGGCAGACAGCAATTGCTGGAACGTTAATGTCAGGTATTATCTTTATTATTCTTACTGCTTCAGGTATTCGTGAAAAAATCATTAATGCAATTCCATCAGAGTTAAAGTTTGCAGTAGCGGCAGGTATCGGATTATTCATTGCCTTCCTTGGATTCCAAAATGCCGGAATTATCGTGAAAAATGATGCTGTCCTTGTTGGGTTGGGGGATTTAACAAAGGGCACAACGTTACTAGCAATTTTCGGAGTTGTTACGACAATCATCTTCATGATTAAGAAAGTTAATGGTGCAGTATTCTACGGTATGATTCTTACAGCGATCTTAGGAGTGGCAACAGGATTAATTGATACTCCGAAAGCTGTAGTGGGAGCAATACCGAGTCTAGAACCAACGTTCGGTGCGGCGTTAACGCACTTTGGAGATATTTTCACTGTTCAAATGGGGATTGTTATTATAACGTTCTTCTTTATCGATTTCTTTGATACAGCAGGTACGCTTGTAGCGGTTGCGAATCAAGCGGGATTAATGAAGAACAATAAATTACCACGTGCAGGAAAAGCGTTATTTGCAGATGCGATTGCAACTGTAATCGGTGCGATCTTAGGTACATCAACAACAACGTCTTACATTGAATCGTCTGCAGGGGTAGCAGCGGGAGGACGTTCTGGATTTACAGCAGTTGTAACAGCGGGATTCTTCTTACTGGCACTATTCTTCTCGCCATTACTAAGTGTTGTAACACCAGCTGTAACGGCACCAGCATTAATTATTGTAGGGATCTTGATGGTTTCTTCTTTAGGAGAAATTGATTGGAAGAAATTCGAGATTGCAGTACCAGCATTCTTTACAATCATTTCAATGCCACTTACGTATAGTATTGCGACAGGGATTGCGATTGGGTTTATCTTCTATCCAATTACAATGGTAGTAAGTGGTCGTCGTAAAGAGATTCATCCAATTATGTATGTTATGGGAGTTTTATTCGTACTATATTTCATCTACGTTCGTAAATAAAAGGGGTTTTTTGAAAGGTCTAGACTTAAGGGGAGTCTAGACCTTTTTTGCGTCTTCAGAAAAACTTAAGGATTTCCGAGCGTTTTTCTTCAGAAGTTTTCCTATAATAGAAGTTAGGGATTAAAAAAGTAATGGGGGAGATATTGTGGCACACGAAACAATACTTGTCGTAGATGATGAAAAAGAAATTCGAAATTTAATTACAATCTATTTAAAGAATGAAGGATATAAAGTACTGCAAGCAGGAGATGGAGAAGAAGGATTACGTCTCCTGGAAGAAAATGAAGTGCATCTAGTCGTACTAGATATTATGATGCCAAAAGTAGACGGTATTCATATGTGTATGAAAGTAAGGGAAGAAAAAGAAATGCCAATCATTATGCTTTCAGCGAAAACGCAAGATATGGATAAGATTTTAGGATTAACAACGGGTGCTGATGATTATGTAACGAAGCCGTTTAATCCGTTAGAGTTAATCGCAAGAATTAAATCTCAGTTACGCCGTTATATGAAAATGAATGGTTTCGCTATACAAAATGAGGACGAGCTAGAAATTGGAGAGATGAAAATTAACAGCTCAACCCATAAAGTTATTGTAGAGGGAGAAGAAGTGAAACTAACTCCGAGGGAATTTTCAATTTTAGAATTGCTAGCCCGTAATCCAGGTATGGTCTTTAGCGCGGAGCAAATTTATGAAAAGGTTTGGAACGAACGATCTTTCCAGTCTGATAATACTGTAATGGTTCATATTCGAAAAGTACGTGAAAAGATTGAGGAGAATCCAAGGAAACCTAGATATATAAAAACAGTATGGGGAGTGGGGTATAAGATTGAAAAAGATATTTAATCCTTTTACTTATGTAAGGAAAACAAGAGAATTAATTGAGAAATTAGTAAAGAGCGTACGGAAGAGTATAAGAATTCAATTGATTACTACTTTTGCTGCTTGTGCGTTATTAGGAGTTTTGTCAGCAAAGGCAGCTGCGCCATTTTTTGAGAATGCGAATCGTCAAGCGACTATCGATTATGGGGCTGGTATGGAACGAATTAATCACCAAGCTCAAGGGGCGGCAAATAGTTCGGTTCATGAAAATAAATTAGAAGCTATATCCGATATGATCGAAATGGAGAATCAAAATTTAGAGCAAGGATCTAGAGCTTTAAAAATATTGGTTACTGATGAGAGTGGTAAAGTTTTATATAAAACGAAGCAGGCGCAAGAAGAGCAAATCGATTTGCATAATACGATTCGTAATGCAGCATCATTTGCGATTAACTATTCAAATGGTCGAGATGTATTTGAAAATACGAGAAAAGAATTTATAGCTTTTTCACCTATTACAATAGAAGATAAGAATTTATATATGTTCGTTAGTGGAATACCAGATGGTGTAGTAATGTATGATACGGAAGAAGGACCATTCCCATTTTTAATTGGTGTACTCGTGTTCATTTTCTCTTTCTTCTATATAACAAAGAGGAAGATGAAGCAAATTGAAGCGATGGCAGAAGGTGTAAAGGAAATAGAAAAAGGAAACTTAGCGTACCGTATTGAGAAGAAAGGTGAAGATGAGATTGCGTCTTTAACTGAGAATATTAATAATATGGCGGAAGAGCTTATGAATAATATAGAAAAAGAACGTAAATTAGAAAAGCAGAAAAATGAGCTTATTACGAATGTATCTCATGATTTACGTACACCACTTACTTCTATTATGGGTTACTTACGATTACTTCGAGATTCTAAATATGAAAATCAAGAACAACATGATGAGTATACGAGAATTGCTTTTGCGAAGTCGGAGCAGTTAAAGAATTTAATAGAAGATTTATTTGAGTATACGAAGTTAACGAATGAACAAGTTGTGTTAGAAAAACAAGAAGTATGTGTAAATGAGTTATTGGAGCAATTAATAGAAGAGTTAGTACCGCAAGCGGAAGAGCATGGACTTACGTTTGTTAAGAAGTTTCCTGAGGAACGTGCCTATGCAGCGATTGATTCGGAAAAGATGGTCCGTGTATTTGATAATCTATTAATGAACGCGATTAAGTATAGTAAAGATGATGGGGAGATAAAAGTTTCTCTTCAAAGGCAGCGCCGGGATATACAAATTGTAATTGCGAATCATAGTGAAGAGTTTACGAGAGAAGAGTTAGCGAGTTTGTTTGAACGCTTTTATAAGAAAGATCAATCTAGAAGTAGAGTAACAGAAGGATCGGGCCTTGGATTGGCGATTGCGAAAAGTATTGTTGAATTACAAGGTGGTAGTATTCGAGCTGAATATGAGGATGGTATTATTCAGTTTATCGTCTCGTTACCAATTATAGAAAGATAATAAACGAATAGAATGGTATATGATAAAAAGGCTTATTTTAAAAGAAATAAGCCTTTTTATATTTTTTTTAGAAAAACATGTTGACGATTAGGGATTAGAGGTGTAATATAGAAAAAGTCGCCGATGCAATAACGCAGAACACGACAAACGAAATGAAAAACTTAGTTGACATTAACTAACGAAGATGTTAACATAAGGAAGTCGCAAATGAGCGACCAAGTAGTTCTTTGAAAACTGAACGAAACAAACAACGTGAAACGTCAATTTTTATTTTTAGATGCTAGACAAACTAACTTTATTGGAGAGTTTGATCCTGGCTCAGGATGAACGCT
>NZ_BTRL01000037.1:0-21447 GCF_054771475.1 Bacillus sp. MN7755 | reverse complement strand
TCAAGCGTATTAGTATAATAGGAGTTTTGTAACAAAAAACAAATGAAGGGAGAATGAAAAAAATGAAAGAGCAAGTATTACAAGTAACAAAAGGTGACTTCGTAGGATCAGCAAGTGGAGCAGTAGTATTAACAGCGTTAATCGTATTTCTATCAAGTGTATTAGTGTAATAGAAGTTTTAAATCCTACAAAATGAAAGGAGAATGAGGAATATGAACAGTGAACAAGTGTTACAAGTAACAAAAACAGATTTATTAGGATCGTTAGGTGGAGCGGTAGTATTAACATCATTTATTCTATTCCTTGCAAATGTATTAGTATGAGACATATAAATACAATCATTCAAAAAAAATAAAGACTCTAGCATATTAGTAAGTAGTTAATATGTTGGGGTCTTTTTTGTTTTCTCCTATATATCTCTCCAAAACATTAATAGTCTTCCTTTATCGCGTAAACGCTCAATTGGTGAAGTTTAATAATTAACCCTTCGTTGATTAAAATCTCCCTTTATTTCAAAGAGAAAAAAGTCGAATTTTATATGTAAGAAAAAAAGAGGAATTTGACAGAAAAGATAGAAAATTTTAAAGGTCAGAATTTGTTAGCTTGCTAACTAATTTTTATTAATCGATGTTGGAAGCGTTTTCGGTTGGTTTTAAGTATGGACCATTTAATCTATTTACAGGGGGATGAGGATTTTATGAAACAAAAATCTATGGATACGCTAGCTGCACAAATGGAGGACTTTTTTCCAGTACGTGATGTAGACCATTTGGAATTTTACGTAGGAAATGCAAAGCAATCAAGTTATTACCTTGCGAGAGCATTCGGATTCAAAATTGTGGCCTACTCTGGATTAGAAACTGGTAACCGTGAGAAGGTATCTTATGTTCTTGTGCAAAAGAATATGCGTTTTGTTGTGTCTGGAGCTTTAAGTAGCGATAATCGTATCGCAGAGTTTGTAAAGACTCATGGTGATGGCGTGAAAGATGTGGCATTACTTGTTGACGATGTTGATAAAGCGTACTCGGAAGCGGTGAAACGTGGTGCCGTCGCAATTGCTCCGCCTGTAGAGTTAACAGACGAGAACGGTACATTGAAAAAAGCAGTTATTGGTACGTATGGTGATACAATTCACACGCTTGTAGAGCGTAAAAATTATAAAGGAACATTTATGCCAGGATTCCAAAAGGCTGAGTTTGATATTCCATTTGAAGAGTCAGGTTTAATTGCTGTAGACCATGTAGTTGGTAATGTTGAAAAGATGGAAGAGTGGGTTAGTTATTACGAGAACGTTATGGGCTTTAAACAAATGATCCATTTTGATGATGATGATATCAGTACAGAGTATTCAGCATTAATGTCGAAGGTTATGACAAACGGAAGTCGTATTAAGTTCCCTATTAACGAACCAGCTGATGGAAAGCGAAAATCACAAATTCAAGAATATCTAGAATTCTATAATGGAGCAGGTGTACAGCATCTTGCTTTACTAACAAATGACATTGTTAAAACAGTAGAATCGCTTCGTGCAAATGGTGTGGAGTTTTTAGATACACCAGATACTTATTATGATGAGTTAACTGCACGAGTTGGAAAAATTGATGAAGAAATTGATAAGTTAAAAGAATTAAAGATCTTAGTAGATCGCGATGATGAAGGCTACTTACTACAAATCTTTACGAAACCAATTGTAGATCGCCCGACTCTATTTATTGAAATCATTCAACGTAAAGGTTCTCGTGGATTTGGTGAAGGAAACTTTAAAGCGTTATTTGAATCAATTGAAAGAGAACAAGAGCGTCGCGGAAATTTATAAAATTTATATCCACCAGCAGGAATTCTTTTGCTGGTGGAAATTTCATTTTCATAGGGAGGAATCATGATGAAATTTGTTACATTTCGTCTTCCTTCAAAAGAAATGCGAGCTGGATGGCTTGAAGGTGACAAAGTAATCGATATGAATCTTGCTAGTGGTGGAAAATTACCTTCTTCTATGTTCGCCTTTTTAGAGAAAGTGGATGAGTATGTAGAAGTATTGCATAATATTAAGAATCCGGAAAAGGGTATATATTCCTTAGAGGAAGTACAATTAGTGGCGGCAATTCCTAATCCGAGTAGTATTCGGGATTTTTACGCGTTTGAACAGCATGTAAAAACGGCACGCGGCCGAAGAGGGCTAGATGTTGTACCTGAATGGTATGATATTCCGGTTTTTTATTTTACGAACCACCGTGCTGTAATTGGTCCAGATGCTTTTGTAATTGGCCCGAAGAAATCTAAAAAACTGGATTATGAGTTAGAGATTGCTTGCGTAATTGGGAAAGAAGGAAGAAATATTTCTCGTGAGCAAGCAGAGGAATATATTTTTGGTTATTGTATTATGAATGACTGGAGTGCAAGGGACTTACAAGCAACAGAAATGAAGGTAGGACTTGGTCCAGCAAAAGGGAAGGATTTTGCAACTTCATTAGGAGCGCACCTCGTTACGAAAGAGGAATTAGATGTTTATCGTAACGGTGATCGTTATGAGTTAGAGATGACTGCTCATGTAAATGGAAAGTTATTATCGAAGGGGAACTTCCAAGATATTTACTATACATTTGCTGAAATGATTGAACGTGCTTCGGAAGACGTTACGTTATATCCAGGTGATGTGATTGGTTCTGGGACAGTAGGAACAGGATGTATTTTAGAACTAGGTACGGAAGAGTGGCTGCAAGATGGAGATGTTGTAGAACTTACGATTACTGGTTTAGGTACATTACGTAATACGGTCAAAAAAGAAATGGAAGCAGGTGATGGGCATGTTTTATCGTCACATGGGGGAGCTACCTCATAAACGACATGTACAATTCCGTAAAAAAGATGGATCACTTTATCGTGAACAGGTAATGGGAACAAAAGGTTTTTCTGGTACGCAGTCTATTTTGTATCATCATTATATGCCAACGGAAGTAGGGCATACAGCATTATCTCATTCTTGTCAGTTGCAGTATGAAGAGGATGTTGCTCTTTCACATCGCCACTTCCGCACGAAAGAAAATAAAAAAACTGGCGATGCAGTAAGCGGAAGAAACTTTATGCTTGGGAATGAGGATTTATTAATTGGAGTAGTGACTCCAACAGAAAAAATGGACTATTTCTACCGTAATGGTGATGGCGATGAAATGTTATTTGTTCATTACGGAACAGGGAAAATTGAAACAATGTTCGGAACGATTCACTATCGAAAAGGTGATTATGTAACGATTCCAATTGGAACGATTTATCGTGTTATTCCAGATGAAGGAGAGACTAAGTTTCTTGTTGTAGAAGCAAATAGTCAAATTACAACACCGCGTCGCTATCGTAATGAATATGGACAATTGTTAGAGCATAGCCCGTTTTGTGAGAGAGATATTCGTGGCCCTGAAAAATTAGAGACGTATGATGAAAAAGGTGAGTTTGTCGTAATGACAAAGTCACGAGGGTATATGCATAAACATGTCTTAGGACACCATCCGTTAGATGTTGTTGGTTGGGATGGCTATTTATATCCGTGGGTCTTTAATGTGGAGGACTTCGAACCAATCACAGGTCGTATTCATCAGCCACCTCCAGTACATCAAACATTCGAGGGTCACAATTTCGTTATTTGCTCTTTCGTACCACGTTTATACGACTATCATCCAGAATCTATTCCGGCACCATATTATCATAGTAACGTGAATAGTGATGAAGTACTGTACTACGTAGAAGGAAACTTTATGAGCCGGAAAGGTGTGGAAGAAGGTTCTATTACACTTCATCCGAGCGGCATTCCTCATGGGCCACACCCTGGGAAAACAGAGGCAAGCATAGGGAAAAAAGAAACGCTTGAATTAGCTGTTATGATAGATACATTCCGTCCACTTCGTATTGTAAAACAAGCACATGAAACAGAAGATGAAAAATATATGTATAGCTGGATTGAAGAGGGTTCATATACTGTGAAATAGGAAAAAGAGGCATGCGCAATAACGGAGCATGCCTCTTTTATGGAATCGACATGTATAATAATACCAAAAAGAACTATAGAAAGATATATAGAAAGAATGATAAGGATAGCGCGTATTCATAAGAATTTCTACTTATTTCGACAAAAGTATTGACTGTGAAAAGTACTATGAGTAAAATGAAAAAGCGAATTAAAAATTTTCAGAAAATTTAAAACTTGGAGGAGCATGCTATGAAGCAAATTTTTCAAAAGAAGCCTATTGCAAAGTTAATGCAAGAGAGTAAACAAAAGACGTTAGCAAGAACATTGGGCGCGCTAGATTTAACGATGCTTGGAATCGGGGCAATTGTTGGAACGGGTATTTTTGTTCTAACGGGCGTGGTAGCGGCGAAACATTCTGGACCAGCTATTATATTATCGTTTGCGATAGCTGCGTTAGCTTGTGCCTTTGCTGCATTTTGTTATGCTGAATTCGCTTCTTCAGTTCCTGTCTCAGGCAGTGTGTATACGTACACATATGCGACGATGGGAGAAGTATTCGCATTTTTAATTGGATGGGACTTAATGCTTGAGTATTTACTTGCTACCTCAGCTGTGGCAAACGGTTGGTCCGCTTATTTCCAATCGTTATTAAAGGGATTTGGAATCCATATTCCTACCATTCTCTCCTCGGCCCCTGGTACAGGAAAGGGTGGAATAATTGATTTACCTGCGGTTCTAATCATTTTAGTGATGACTGTTCTTTTATCTAGAGGTGTTCGTGAAAGTGCACGTGTAAATAATATTATGGTATTTATTAAAATAGCGGTTGTTCTTATTTTTATCTTCGCTGGTTTTAATTATGTGAAACCTGAAAACTGGACGCCTTTTATGCCGTTTGGTTTAGATGGTGTAATGGCTGGAGCTGCTACAGTGTTCTTTGCCTTCATAGGGTTTGATGCAGTTTCGACGGCAGCAGAAGAAGTGAAACGCCCACAACGTGATTTACCAATTGGCATTATTGCATCTTTATTAATTTGTACGGTTCTTTATATTGTCGTTTCGCTTATTTTGACAGGAATTGTTCCATACGGACAGCTAAATATATCAGATCCAGTTGCTTTTGCACTTCAATTTATTGGACAAGATGGTTTAGCGGGAGTAATTTCAGTAGGAGCAATTACAGGAATTACAACTGTAATGCTAGTTATGATGTATGGGCAAGTACGTGTTTCGTATGCAATGAGTAGAGATGGATTATTGCCGAAACGTCTTGCTAAAGTTCACCCGAAATTTAAAACACCATTTTTAAATACGTGGACAACGGGAATTATTGCGGCACTGATTTCAGGATTAATAGATTTAAATGTATTAGCACATCTTGTAAATATGGGGACATTGTCAGCATTTGCACTCGTAGCTGTTGCTGTAATTGTAATGAGAAGAACTCATCCGGACTTACCGAGGGCATTTAAGGCGCCGCTTGTACCATTTTTACCAGCGTTAACAGTAATTTTTTGTTTATACTTAATGCTTCAATTATCCGGAACGGCTTGGATTAGTTTTGGGATATGGATGGTTATTGGTATTGCGGTTTACTTTTTATATAGCCGTAAACATAGTGCTTTAAATAATAGTAAAGAAGAAGAAGATGCAGCAAATCTATAAGTAGGGAAATCCATTCTAATTCTTTTAGAATGGATTTTTTTATTTGAAAATTTACATTTTTCTGAATTAGTTATAAGATAATTGTTGGCAAACGAAAGGGGTGAAATGATGAAAAATACGTGGCGTGAGTTAAGGGAGATGGACCGTAACGTATGGATTCGATTTATTGGAGAGACGTTAAATGGAATTGCGATGATGATGTTGATGCCTTTTTTTGCATTATATTTAAAAGATAAGGTAGATTCGTTATTGCAGGTCGGAGTGATTATGGCGCTTTCTCCAATTGCTGCAAGCTTTGGAGCAATTATAGGAGGAAGAATTGCTGATAAATATGGAAGAAAGCCAATTATGATATTTTCGATGGCGAGTAATGCGTTATTAATGCTCGGTTTTCTATTTATAGAAGGATTTATTCCATATGCGATTTTATCTATTTTTTTAGGATTAAGTAATTCTTTATTTCATCCAGCTGCATCAGCAATGGTTGCGGATGTAACAACGCCAGAAAAAAGAACTGAAGCATATGGTTTATTACGAATGGGGCACAATATAGGTGCTGCAATTGGCCCGATAATGGGTGCTTCAGTAGTTGTGTTGTCGAAGAACCTTGTGTTTATTATTGCTTCTTCTACGATGTTGTTTTATGCATTACTAGTATTTATTCTTATTCAAGAGACAATGCCGAAGAGCACGAATAACGAAGAGAATAAAGAAAAGGAACCAGGAGCAGTGTGGAAAATTGTATTGCGAGATAAGGCACTAATGATTTATTTATTAGCGGGTATTATTATTTCGATGGGATTTTCTCAAACAGAAGGTATGTTGCCACTGCACTTTGATAATGAAATGAAAGGTATTTTTGGAACTAACAATCCATATCCGTATTTAATGGCTTTAAATGGACTATTAGTTGTGTTGTTCCAATTTCAAATTTCAAAATGGGCCACAGATAAACCTGTCGGAAAGACGATGTTATATGGTGCATGTTTGTTCGGGATTGGTTTATTCTTTATAGGATGGTTACCGAAGTGGTTTGGAGAATTCGATATAAATGCTACAGTTATTTTAATTACATTAATGTTCGTTTATGCCATATATACACTAGGTGAGATGATCATGTCGCCTGTACAGATGACGTTTGTAGCGAATTTGGCCCCTGAGCATTTGAGAGGGACTTATATGGGAGCTGCAAGTTTACAGTGGATTACAGGAAGTGCATTCGGTCCACTTCTTGGAGGTTTTTTGCTAGATCGATTACTTGGGCACCTTCTCTTTACAATTTTAGCTGTAGGATGTGTAATTGCAGGTGTTGTATATGTTTCTTTAGATCGTCTCGTTGAACAAAGGCAAAAAAGCACACTAACCAAACAATCTTCTTAACGAGTAGATGATATACACGAAAAGGGGATTTCTACATATTTTAGGTACATAACTAAATTGGGTTGCAATTTTATATATTTATGAAAAAAGATAAGTGGAAAAAGTATAGAAAACCAATAAGTGGTGTCATTTAATTATTTGTGGAAGTTACATTTTATTTCAAATAGGAACTACCTATTTTTATAAAAAGTGCTAAAATAGAAAAATGAAAACAATTGGTTAGGGTGATTTCAGTGACAAAAATTAAATTAGGTTTATTATACGGTGGAAAATCAGCTGAGCATCAAGTTTCGCTACAAACGGCTCTTGCTGCTATTAAAGCATTAAATCAAGATAAATTCGAGATTCATCCAATTTATATTACAGAACAAGGTCAATGGGTACGCGGTGAGCGTATTGAAGGTGAAGTAACAGATGTTGAAGTTCTAAAAATGAGCGGTGCAGAAAATGCGATTTCTCCGTTATCATTAAGTACAGAAATTATTCCATCTGCAGCTTCTGAGGAAAATGCTATCGACGTTATATTCCCATTACTGCATGGACCGAATGGTGAAGATGGAACGGTTCAAGGATTATTAGAATTAATGAACATTCCTTATGTAGGAAATGGTGTTCTAGCATCTGCTGCAGGTATGGATAAAGTTGTTATGAAAAACATCTTTGCAGAGGCTGGATTGAAACAAGCAAAATATGCATCATTCATTCGTAGCGCATGGGAAAAAGATCGTGAAACAGCATATGAAAAAGTAGAAGAAGTATTAGGATATCCTTGCTTCGTAAAACCAGCAAACCTTGGTTCAAGTGTTGGTATTAATAAGTGTAAAAATCGTGAAGAGCTTGAGAATGCATTTGAAGAGGCATTCCAATTTGACCGTAAAATTATTGTAGAAGAGAATATTGTTGGACGTGAAGTAGAAGTGGGTGTACTAGGTAATGATGAACCGAAATGTTCAGTTGTAGGTGAAATCGTACCGAAAAAAGACTTCTATGATTATAAGTCGAAATATATTGATGGCGATACAGCGTTAATTATTCCAGCTGAAATGACAGAAGAAGAGTCTAATGTTATTAAGCGAGATGCGATTATTGCGTTCCAATCGTTAGATGGTGCTGGATTAACACGAGCTGATTTCTTCTTAACGAAAGGTGGAGAAGTATACATTAACGAAGTAAATACAATGCCAGGATTTACGCCGTTTAGTATGTTCCCTCTACTATGGCAACATACTGGATTACCGTATCCGGAATTAATTGAAGAGCTAATCGGTTTAGCGATTGAGCGTCACGAAGAAAAACAAAAAATTAAATATACAATCTAACAAAAAAGGAGGAGGCACTATTCGCAGGAATAGTGCTTCCTCTATGTAAGGAGTGTTTTTATGATAAATCGAACGTTAAAACAAGTAGAACAGATGGTAAATGGTACGGGATTAGCAGAGCGATATGAGGGAATTACTATACAAGGAGTGTCTATTGATACAAGAAAAATCGAAAAAGGAAACCTATATGTTCCGATTCAAGGTGAACGTTTCGATGGACATGCTTTTGTAGATAAAGCTGTTGAAAATGGAGCTGTTGCTACATTGTGGATGAAAGATGTAGCAAATCCACCTGAGAATCTTCCAGTTATTCTTGTAGAAGACACGCTATCGGCATTACAATTGTTAGCGAAAAGCTATCGCGATCAATTGGATGTTAAAGTTGTTGGTGTGACAGGTAGTAACGGTAAAACATCTACAAAAGATATTGTAACAAGTCTTCTTGCAACTAAATTCAAAGTTCAAAAAACAGAAGGAAACTTCAATAACCATATCGGGTTACCTCTTACTATTTTAAACTTAGAAGAAAATACAGAAGTAGCTGTATTAGAAATGGGTATGTCAAGCCGAGGGGAAATTGAATTCTTATCTAAGTTAGCTCGTCCAAATGCAGCTATCATTACAAACATTGGTGAGGCACACTTAATGGACTTAGGCTCTCGTGAGGCGATTGCTGAAGCAAAATTAGAAATTGTGACAGGATTACAAGAAGGTGGAGTGTTCGTATATAACGGAGATGAGCCATTATTGACAAATCGTGTTCCTGAAATGAATTTAATAGCTGAAACAGTTACGTTTGGTGATGCTAGAGCAAATGATTATTATCCAACAACTGTAACATTACAGGCGACCGGGACCCATTTTAAGATGAATAGAGACAAAAATATTTCATTCTACTTACCGGTGTTGGGAAAACACAATGTGTATAACACACTTGCTTCAATGGCAATTGCGAAACATTTTGGTGTAACGTGGGAAGAAATGAAACAAGGTTTAGTCACACTTCAAATGACAGGTATGCGTATGGAAATTGTAAAAACAGATAGTGGATTAACAATTATCAATGATGCTTACAATGCAAGTCCGACAGCCATGGAAGCAGCATTCCACCTAATGAATGGTTTAGATGGATTTGCTAAAAAAATTGTCGTGCTAGGTGATATGTTAGAGCTTGGAGATCAAGAAGTACAGTTTCATTATGAAGTAGGTAAATTAATCGATCCAGCAAAGGTTTCATACGTATTCACATATGGTAAATTAGGGGCTCAAATTGCTGAAGGAGCGAAAATTAATTTCCCTAATGAATGTGTAAAGGCGTATGATAATAAAGAAGAGTTAGTAAAAGAGTTGCAAACAGTAGTCGATGCGAAAGATGTTGTATTAGTAAAAGCATCTCGTGGTATGAAATTAGAAGAAGTAATTACGATGTTGAAATAATTGGTGTATATAAACAGGGATGATAGCCACGAAAATAGAAGAAACTTATAATAAGCGCTTACAGTAAATATAAAAAAATAAAAGTGAAGAAAAAAACTCTGAATATGAAAATAAGGTAACAGTTGGGTTTGCTTTTTACACATACAAAACTTATAATTGATAAAGTGTAATAACGTTTAGAAGTATTTTCGCGAAGAATATACGCCCGTTTATATACGTGAGCATTCAGGAAAAGGGCTTTTCCGCAAATTCGGAAAACGCCTTTTTTTAAATGATAAGTATAGGATAGAAAAGGAGAAGTAACATTGACAACATTTCGAGAATTAGGATTAAGTGAGTCTTTACTGCAATCTGTTGAAAGCATGGGCTTTGAAGAGGCTACGCCGATTCAAGCTGAAACAATTCCACATGCATTGCAAGGTAAAGATATTATTGGGCAAGCACAAACAGGTACAGGGAAAACAGCAGCATTCGGATTACCACTATTAGATAAAGTGGATACAAATAAAGAAGCAGTTCAAGGTATTGTTATCGCGCCAACGCGTGAATTAGCAATTCAGGTTGGAGAAGAGCTATACAAAATTGGTAAACATAAACGTGTTCGTATTCTACCAATTTATGGTGGTCAAGATATTAACCGCCAAATTCGTGCTCTAAAAAAACACCCACACATTATTGTTGGTACGCCGGGTCGTATTTTAGATCATATTAACCGTAAAACACTTCGTTTACAAAACGTTGAGACTGTTGTTCTTGATGAAGCGGATGAAATGTTAAACATGGGCTTCATTGAAGATATTGAAGCGATTTTAACAGATGTGCCAGAAACACATCAAACATTATTATTCTCAGCGACAATGCCAGATCCAATCCGTCGTATTGCTGAGCGTTTCATGACTGAGCCTCAACACATTAAAGTAAAAGCAAAAGAAGTAACAATGCCAAACATTCAGCAGTTCTATTTAGAAGTGCAAGAAAAGAAAAAGTTTGACGTGTTAACACGCTTACTAGATATTCAATCTCCAGAGCTTGCAATCGTATTCGGTCGTACAAAGCGTCGTGTCGATGAATTATCAGAAGCATTAAATTTACGTGGTTATGCAGCAGAAGGTATTCATGGTGACTTAACACAGGCGAAACGTATGTCTGTATTACGTAAATTTAAAGAAGGTGCTATTGAAGTTCTTGTTGCAACAGACGTTGCTGCACGTGGTCTTGATATTTCAGGCGTAACACACGTATACAACTTCGATATCCCACAAGATCCAGAATCATACGTTCACCGTATCGGTCGTACTGGCCGTGCAGGTAAAAAAGGTATTGCAATGTTATTTGTAACACCACGTGAATCAGGACAATTAAAAAATATCGAGCGTACAACAAAACGTAAAGTTGACCGTATGGAAGCACCGACACTTGACGAGGCATTAGAAGGTCAACAACGTTTAATCGCTGAAAAGCTTCAAAGCACAATCCAAAATGAGAACTTAGCATACTACAAGCGTATTGCAGAAGAAATGTTAGAAGAGAATGATTCTGTAACAGTAGTAGCTGCTGCTTTAAAAATGATGACAAAAGAGCCGGATACAACTCCAATCGCTTTAACATCAGAACCACCAGTTGTTTCAAGAGGTGGCGGTTCTAAAAAACGCGGCGGCAACGGAGGCGGATACCGTGATGGTAACCGTAATCGTAGTCGTGATGGACGCGGTGGTGGCGATGGCCGTAACCGTGATCGCAATCGTGATGGACGCGGCGGTGGCGATGGCCGTAACCGTGATCGCAATCGTGATGGCGGTAGCCGTGGTCGTAAAGGTGAAGGTCAAGGTCGCCCTGGATCTTCAAATGGACGCGGGGAAAGAAAACATCATAGCCGTCCGCAAGCTTAATAAAAAAAGAGAATGCCCTTTACCGGCATTCTCTTTTTTTATTTCTCTAATTGTACATACTACATAATAACTTGTGTAGAAAAGAGGTGTTACATGCTTGTAAGACTTGGGTATGTCGCGATGAGTGTAGATTTAAAGAATGCGTCTCCATCTCAAACGATGACGTACGCGCAGTTTCAAAAAATAGATGATCGGGAAGCAGCGATTCGTAAACTTGAAAGAATTGCTAATTCGAATTTGGAAAACTGTTTACGACTATTAAAGCATAATAAAGGACATGACATATCGTTCTTTCGACTTAGTTCCAAGTTGATTCCTTTAGCAAATCATGAGGAGTTGTTAGATTGGAACTACATTCGTCCATTGAAAGAAAATTTAAAAGTGCTAGGTGAATACGCAATTCGTATGAACATGCGAATTGATTTCCATCCAGATCATTTTGTCGTACTGAATTCACCTGAAGAGAGTATTTTTAAACAATCCGTAAAGACATTGCAGATGCATAAAAAATTATTAAAAGGTATGGGGATTGAACATAAACAGAGGTGTGTATTACATGTGGGTGGAGGTTATAAAGATAAGGAACTTGCATTAGAACGTTTTATAGAAAATTGGTCGAGTGTTCCGAGAGGTATTCAAGAGATGGTCATATTAGAAAATGATGACACGACCTTTTCTTTAGAAGAAACATTGTATTTAGGTGAGAAGTTAGATATTCCAGTCGTGTTTGATTTGCATCACCACATGATGAATAATAATCAAGAAGATTGGCATGAAGATTGGGCGCGTGTTGTACATACGTGGGAATCGTCTTTGTTACCAGTGAAAATGCACATTTCTAGTCCTAGAGAGGGAAAAGACCCGAGAGCACATGCAGACTTTATTGATGTAGATACTTTTTTATCTTTTTTAAAAAGGATAGAGGGAAGTGTTCCGCAAATTGATTGTATGATTGAGGCGAAGAAGAAAGATGAGTCTTTATTTCAACTCATGAGAGATTTAAGTAAACAAACAGGTGTGGAAATTGTCGATGGTGCGAGCTTCTATATTAAATAAGCTCTGCACCATCGAGTTTTTTTGTTAATAAAGGGGTGCAAATACCACCAATGATCAATCCTGTTAAATGGCTGATAGGATTAGCAGAGGGATTGAAGAAAGTGAATAGTAGTAATATACATATCATGATTGAAAAAATAGCAATGTCTCTCGGATTGGAAGAACGATAACGACTATACAATAGAAATAATTGTGCACCTAGCAATCCGAAAATACCGCCAGATGCCCCGGCATGAATATATTCAAGAGGCATAATAAGATAAGTAGAAATATTTCCGAGAATACCAGAAAGAAAAAAAATAATGATGAAAGAAAAGTGCCCAAGTTGTTTTTCAATAGAAGAGCCAAGCACGAATAAACAAATACTATTAGCAAGAAAATGTTGTAAGTCTATATGTACAAGCAGAGAAGTTATGAGACGCCACCATTCTCCTTTAGCGATATATTCATTATAGGCTGCCATAGGAAAGAGGAAAAAATCGGCTAACATAATCATGATTAATTGTATAAGAAGTAAAGCGATGACAATTGGTTGTAAGGAAATGCGGGCAGATGGTATTAGCATGGTTGAGTATCACTCCTTTTGCATCAGAAAGATTCTCTGTTATTCTTACAATATGAAAAAAGAAAGCTAAATAGAAGAAGGGGAGTTTGAAATGATTGTAGGGATTGGAATCGATATTATTGAATTAAATCGAATTGAAAAAATGCTAGATGGAAAGCTGAAATTTATGGAACGTATTTTAACTGAAAGTGAGCGGAATGTCGCTAAGGAACTGAAGGGAAGTCGCCTTACAGAGTTTGTAGCTGGAAGATTTGCAGCGAAAGAGGCGTATTCAAAGGCAGTAGGAACTGGCATTGGGAAAGAAGTGAGTTTTTTAGATATCGAGGTAAAAAATGATGATAGAGGTAAACCGATCCTTATTACAAGTACAGAGCATATTGTTCATTTATCAATTAGTCATAGTAAGGAATTTGCTGTTGCTCAAGTTGTTTTAGAAAGCTCGTCAAGCTAGTCTGCATATTTTATACCTTTGTCTCATATATTTGAGGTAGCGATAAGGAAGGCACATCTTCCATTCATTTATAGGGGCAAAGGGGCTGAAGTGATGAAAAGGCGTCTGTTTTTAGTTCTTGTCGGTTTATTAACCGTTTTTGTGTTGGCCGGTTGTATGGAAAAGAAACAAGATGATGTTGTGAGAGATTTAGAGGCGAAAGTAAAAGGGATGAAAAGTTATCAAGCTGAAGCAAAATTATCTATTAAAACAGGGAATGAGCCTCAGGAGTATAAGGTAGAAATATGGCATAAGGAACCTTCTTTTTATCGTGTGAATTTGCAGAATGCGAAAAAGGATCAGAGCCAAATTATTTTAAGAAATGAAGAAGGTGTATTTGTATTAACGCCAGCGCTTAATAAGAGTTTCCGTTTCCAAAGTGATTGGCCGCAAAATAGTAGCCAGGCTTATTTATATGAATCCCTTGTGAGAGATATTTTGCAGGATAAGAAAAACCTTACTTTTGAAAAAACAGATAAGTATTATATTTTTAAAACAAAAACAAACTATCAGCATCAAAACATGTTGCCGAGACAAGAGATTACATTGAAGAAAAGTGATTTAACACCAGTTTCAGTGAAGTTAATGGATAATGATCAAAATGTTCTTGTGAAGGTAGATTTCTCTAAAGTGAAATTCGATGCGAAATTTGATAAAGGTGCATTTGATACGAAACAAAATATGTCTAGAGCGCAAGTAGATGTTCAAACAACGGCAAAAGAAGACAAACCATTTGCTATTTTGTATCCACGTGATACGCCGCAAGGTATGACTTTGAAAGACGAAAAAGAGTTGAAGACAGACAGTGGCAAGCGTGCGATACTCACATACACTGGAAGTAAGAAATCCTTTACTTTAATACAAGAAAAGGCAAAAGTTGCAGAGGCGTCGTCAGCTATCAGTGTAAGTGGAGAATTGGTTGATCTTGGATTCACGATTGGAGCGTTGACGAAAGACTCTTTAACGTGGTCGCATAACGGAGTAGAATATATGCTCGTGTCTAAAGGTTTAGAGCCGAAGGAGCTATTAATGGTTGCTCGTTCAGTTACAGAGAAGCAGGTGAAGTAAACTTCTTAGACGTGGTGATATATGTGCACCACGTCTTTTCTGAGTTTGAAGGGTGGATTTCATAAAAGAAGCATATAAAAGAATAAGCTTCGCATATCGTGTATAAGGAAGTGTATTTATGGAAGAAGCACCATTTTACCGTGACACTTGGGTAGAAGTGGATTTAGATGCGATCTATAACAATATTACACACATTAAAAATTTCATTCCAAGTGATGTAGAGATTTTTGCTGTAGTTAAGGCTAATGCATATGGACACGATTATGTACCGGTAGCTAAAACGGCATTAGAAGCAGGGGCGACAAGGTTAGCGGTTGCCTTTCTAGATGAAGCTTTAGTGCTTCGAAGGGCTGGTATTACTGTGCCAATTTTAGTATTAGGTCCTTCCCCGCCTCGTGATGTCAATGTAGCTGCTGAAAATGATGTAGCGTTAACTGTTTATCAAAAAGAATGGGTGGAAGAAGCAATCAAACTTTGGGATGGTTCGTCTACGATGAAATACCATATTAATTTCGATAGTGGTATGGGGAGAATTGGAATACGCGAACGCAAAGAATTAAAAGGATTTTTAAAGAGCTTAGAAGGTGCACCATTCTTAGAATTAGAAGGAGTTTATACACATTTTGCAACAGCAGATGAGGTGGAGACTTCTTACTTTGATAAGCAATATAACACGTTTTTGCAGCAGTTAAGTTGGTTGAAAGAATTCGGAGTGGATCCTAAGTTTGTCCATACAGCTAATAGTGCTGCAACGCTACGTTTTCAAGGGATTACATTTAATGCAGTACGAATTGGCATTGCGATGTATGGGTTATCCCCGTCTGTAGAAATACGCCCCTTTTTACCGTTTAAATTAGAACCGGCGTTATCACTGCATACGAAGGTTGCTCATATTAAACAGGTGATTAAAGGGGATGGGATTAGTTATAACGTCACGTACCGAACGAAAACCGAAGAATGGATTGCAACCGTTGCAATTGGATATGCAGATGGGTGGCTTAGAAGATTACAAGGATTTGAAGTGCTTGTAAATGGTAAAAGGGTACCGATTGTAGGTCGAGTAACAATGGATCAATTCATGATACACCTTCCTTGTGAAGTGCCGCTTGGTACGAAAGTTACACTCATTGGAAGACAAGGTGATGAGTATATCAGTGCTACTGAGGTTGCTGAATATTCCGGGACTATTAATTATGAAATTATTGCAACGATAAGCTTCCGGGTGCCGAGAATATTTATACGGCACGGTAAGGTTGTAGAAGTAATCAATTATTTGAACAATATATAGAAGGTAGTATAATCTGCTTCTTGTCATTTGAGAGGACTGTTCATTGGTTAAGAATAAGTTCGTTTTTTGACGAGAAGCTTTTTACTTATCATTACTTTTAACATAATTTAACGTGAATTTTGCTAAGAAACTCTTCCGTTTCTTGTTTGTGATGAGATAAAAAATAAAAGAATATGAATGTTTTGTTTGTGAATTGGAAAACATAAGCATGGAATAAGGAAGTCTTTGCAACAGGCTCCATACAATGGTATTATTACAATAGGTGTCATATATATTTGGGTGTGTAGTTGACGGTGGAGGTGTATTTTTGTGTCCGAATCAAGTGTAACTACTGAAATCGTGGTTCGGTTGCCAAAGCAAATGGTAACGGAATTGGACGGAATTGGAAAACAAGAGAATAAGAATCGCCATGAACTAATTTGCCAGGCAACACAACTGTTATTGCGTCAACATAAGACGAAGAAACGCTACCAACATGAATCAATGCGACGTGGGTACATTGAAATGGGAAAAATTAATCTTGGTATTGCATCTGAAGCTTTCTTAGCAGAGTATGAAGCAGCTCATACAGTAGAACGCTTAGTTAGCGGGGGGTAATATTTTGATTGTAAAACGCGGCGACGTGTATTTTGCAGACCTTTCCCCAGTTGTTGGTTCTGAGCAAGGAGGCGTTCGTCCGGTTCTTGTCATTCAAAATGACATCGGAAATCGTTTTAGTCCAACGGTGATTGTAGCGGCTATTACTGCACAGATTCAAAAAGCGAAATTACCCACTCATGTGGAAATTGATGCGAAAAAGTACGGTTTTGAGAGAGATTCTGTTATTTTACTTGAGCAGATTCGAACAATCGATAAGCAGCGCTTAACGGACAAAATCACTCACTTAGATGAAGTGATGATGATTCGTGTAGATGAAGCGCTACAAATTAGTTTAGGACTAATAGATTTTTAAATCGGCAGTTTAAGTTGCTCTCCTTGAAGGGCAACTTTTTTTTATTATAGAGGAGGTTACGGTTGTATATGGAAATGGTAGATAATCGACAAGCGTTAATGAAAATGTTAGTGAAGGAATTAGGCTTTACCGAAAAGCAAGTTCGTCATGTTATTCAATTAACAGAAGAAGGTAACACAGTTCCATTTATTGCTCGTTACCGAAAAGAATGGACAGGCTCTTTAGATGAAGTGCAAATTCGTACAATTTTAGAGAGATGGCAATATATGATGCAGCTTGAAGATAGGAAAGAAGAGGTTCTTCGTCTTATTGATGAGAAGGGGAAACTGACAGGAGAATTACGTCAGCAAATTGTGAAAGCTACAAAGTTGCAAGAAGTAGAAGATTTATATCGTCCATATAAAGAGAAGAGAAGAACGAAAGCAACGATTGCAAAAGAAAAAGGATTAGAGCCATTAGCTGAATGGTTATTGTTATATAAGAAAGAAGATCCAAATCAGAAGGCAATGGAGTTTATTAATGCAGAGAAAGAAGTGCAATCTGCAGAAGAAGCATTACAAGGTGCCCAAGACATTATTGCAGAAATTGTTTCGGATGAAGCGGCATATCGTAGTTGGATTCGCAATACAACTTTCCGAAAAGGAATTATGTCTTCATCTGTAAAAGATAAAGAGAAAGATGAAAAGAATATATATGAAATGTATTACAGCTATGAAGAGCCTTTACAGAAAGTAGTGCCACATCGTGTATTAGCGATGAATCGTGGTGAGAAAGAAGATATATTGAGAGTTTCTGTTGTTCCGCCAGTAGATGAGATAGTAACTTTCTTATATAAGAAGGTCATTCGTGATAATGATTCTAAAAGTGCACATTATGTACAGTTAGCGATTGAAGATGGCTATAAGCGATTAATTCAATCCTCGATTGAAAGAGAAATCCGAAAAGAATTAACAGAAACAGCTGAGGAACAAGCGATACATATTTTCTCTGAGAACTTGCGTAACTTATTATTACAACCTCCTATGAAAGGGAAAGTAGTGCTAGCTGTAGACCCTGCATATAGAACGGGTTGTAAATTATCTGTTGTAGATGATACGGGGAAAGTTCTATATATTGATGTTATTTATCCGCATCCACCAGTTCGTAAATATGAAGATGCAAAAACGAAAGTTCTTTCTATTATAGATAAATATCAAGTTGAAATGATTGCAATTGGGAATGGTACAGCTTCTAGAGAAACGGAAGAATTTATAGTTGATGTATTACAGAATGTGAAACGAGAAGTCTTTTATATTATTGTGAACGAAGCTGGTGCGAGTGTATATTCAGCTTCCGATTTAGCTCGTGAGGAATTTCCGAATTTACAGGTTGAAGAAAGAAGTGCTGTTTCTATTGGAAGACGTCTGCAAGATCCACTTGCTGAACTTGTGAAGATTGATCCTAAATCAGTTGGGGTTGGGCAATACCAACATGATGTATCTCAAAAGAGATTGAATGAATCATTAACATTTGTAGTAGAGACGGCAGTTAACCAAGTCGGTGTGAATGTAAATACGGCTTCAGTTGCGTTATTGCAATATGTTTCGGGTTTATCGAAAACTGTTGCGAAAAATATTGTGGCAAAGCGTGAAGAAGAGGGGAAATTTACAAAACGAACAGACTTAAAGAAAATACCGCGTCTAGGTGCGAAGACATATGAGCAATGCGTAGGTTTCTTACGTATATTAGAAGGGGCAAATCCGTTAGACCGAACGGGTATTCATCCAGAACAATATAAAAATGTTGAATTGTTATTGAAGAGTCTAGGACTATCAAAAGATGACGTAGGACAACCTCAGTTACAAAAGAGTTTAGAAGAAGTAGAGATTTCTAAGTTGTCCCAAGAAACGGGAATTGGGGAACCGACATTAGTTGATATTATAGATGCACTCATTAGTCCAGAGCGAGACATGAGGGATGAGTTGCCTAAACCACTTCTGAAAAAAGGAATTTTGAAATTAGAAGATTTAAAACGTGGTATGGAGCTGGAAGGAACGGTTCGTAACGTTGTTGATTTTGGTGCTTTTGTTGATGTTGGTGTAAAGCAAGATGGTTTAGTGCATATTTCTAAATTAAGCACACAGTATGTGAAGCATCCGTTAGATATTGTATCTGTCGGACAAATTGTAAAGGTATGGGTAGATGATATTGATACGAAAAAAGGTCGTGTCGCATTATCCATGTTGCCAATTGAATAATAAGAGAAGAGAGCAGATAAAACTGCTCTTTTTTTATGGAATAGAAAGTGTAATGGATTATGAGCTTTGATGTATTTTGCTATAATAAAACCAGCATTCATTTAGTAATTTAATTTGATACCGGTTTTTTTCAAAATATGCGCGTTGCATTTGTTTTTTTAGCCACGTAGGCATAGGAATCCCTCCTTGTTTAATCCTACTCTCATAAATATAAGGTACTATTGATGAGAGGTTGGTGAGTGGATTTCTATTCATGCTATGTTTTTAGAAACCACGCTTCTTGAATGAGGATGGGTATATGTACTATTTAATATATGTATAAGAGAGGAGAAAAGTGTAAAAATATTTTTTTGTTTAGGAGGAATGAAAATGGATGAGCAAGAAATACAGCGGTTGGTGGAAGAAGTATCGATACAATACTTCGGAATGCCATTCTTGCATAAAGCTATGTTCAATAGTAGGCTGCGTACAACTGGTGGACGTTATCTATTGAAGAGTCACAATATTGAACTGAATTATCGATATTACGAAATGTATGGGGAAGAAGAATTAGTCGGGATCGTTAAACATGAACTTTGTCATTATCACTTACATATTACAGGAAGAGGATATAAGCACCGAGATAGGGATTTTCGCGAACTGTTAAAAGAAGTCGGTGCACCCCGTTTTTGTAAACGAATGATGAATGAAGAGAAGGGAAAAAAGATTTATATGTATGAATGTATGGAGTGTTTGCTTCAATATGTAAGAAGACGTCAAATTAATACAAAAAGATATGTCTGCGGAAAGTGTAAAGGGAAACTAATTCTGATAAAGAAAATATCTTGACAGTGAAAACGCAATCCAGTATATTATAAACATGTCACGTTTGTACAAGATGTTGTGAAAAAACATCTTGACTTACAATGAGAAATTTTATAAGATACAAATTGTCTTCATTATTCCGCAGTAGCTCAGTGGTAGAGCTATCGGCTGTTAACCGATCGGTCGTAGGTTCGAGTCCTACCTGCGGAGCCATACAGAGAAGTACCCAAGTGGCTCAAGGGGCTCCCCTGCTAAGGGAGTAGATCGCGAACGCGGTGCGAGGGTTCGAATCCCTTCTTCTCTGCCATACATATTGGCCCGTTGGTCAAGTGGTTAAGACACCGCCCTTTCACGGCGGTAACACGGGTTCGAATCCCGTACGGGTCACCACTTCGGAGGATTAGCTCAGCTGGGAGAGCACCTGCCTTACAAGCAGGGGGTCGGCGGTTCGATCCCGTCATCCTCCACCATATAAATTATATGAATAGTATTGTCGCGGGGTGGAGCAGCACGGTAGCTCGTCGGGCTCATAACCCGAAGGTCGCAGGTTCAAATCCTGTCCCCGCAACCAAATGGTCCCGTGGTGTAGTGGTTAACATGCCTGCCTGTCACGCAGGAGATCGCCGGTTCGACCCCGGTCGGGACCGCCATTTTAACTTCTGCTATTTGGCAGTTGTTTTTTATTGGACATTATGGTACAATAACATTTGTCTTTGAAAAGAAGATGGATATTTTGATGGGCTATAGCCAAGCGGTAAGGCAACGGACTTTGACTCCGTCATGCGCTGGTTCGAATCCAGCTAGCCCAGCCATTTACGAGCCATTAGCTCAGCTGGTAGAGCATCTGACTTTTAATCAGAGGGTCGAAGGTTCGAATCCTTCATGGCTCACTTTTGTTTTTTCCGCGCGGTCGTGGCGGAACGGCAGACGCGCTAGGTTGAGGGCCTAGTGGGAGAAATCCCGTGGAGGTTCAAGTCCTCTCGGCCGCATCGAAAAAATCTTAAAAAAAGTACTTGCATTTGAAAATGTAGTATGATAAGATAATTGAGTCGCCAAAACACAACGACGAAAAAACATCATGAATAAGCGCCCGTAGCTCAATTGGATAGAGCGTTTGACTACGGATCAAGAGGTTAGGGGTTCGACTCCTCTCGGGCGCGCCAATTACGGGAAGTGGCTCAGCTTGGTAGAGCACCTGGTTTGGGACCAGGGGGTCGCAGGTTCAAATCCTGTCTTCCCGACCACGCGGGTGTAGTTTAGTGGTAAAACAAGAGCCTTCCAAGCTCTGGTCGAGAGTTCGATTCTCTTCACCCGCTTTTAGTTCTTTGAAAACTGAACG
>NZ_BTRL01000036.1:0-58358 GCF_054771475.1 Bacillus sp. MN7755 | reverse complement strand
TTTCAATTTCTTTTTTGTCGTCTTCTGCGTTTCTGCATCAGCGACGGTTATTAATTTATCATATAATAACCATTAACGTCAATACTTTTTAATAAAAAGTTCTTTTTCTTACATAACGAATACATTCCTCTGCATTGGCGACTCTTCGAAACAAACAAAAAATGATTTTATATCTTTCTTCCATCGCTTTTTTTACAACCTCATGAATGCGTTCATCTTCAAAGTCAAATAAAAGTTCTTCTAACTCTCTCTTCAATATGTATTCCATTTCTTTTTTCTCTTCTTTCGTTAACATAAATCCAAGCAACTCATCACCTCAATCATTTCTTACAGAGCAATAAACATTCCGCTCATTTTCACTTATTAAAATCCTATCATTCATTATATCCACCACCTACGATATTAATCCCTTGTTCTCTTTTTTATATTTACAGCATATATGTAACTGAAAAGGATTGGACAAAGGGGCGTAATATTATGTTTTTCTTTTTTATTACGAGTAAAAGAAACTTTAAACACATTAGCTTAATAGTGATACTTTCCTTATTCACAGCATGGCTACTCTTTTTGAAAACATATTCACATGAGTCTGCTTTTTCAACTGCTACAGGACCTAAAGTTATTTACAAAGGCGACACCTCTAAAAAACAAGTTGCATTCACGTTTGATATTAGTTGGGGAGACAAAAAAGCAATTCCAATCCTTGATACACTTAAAGAAAAGGACATTAAGAATGCAACCTTCTTCCTTTCTGCTGCATGGGCAGAAAGACACCCTGATGTTGTTGAACGCATCATAAAAGATGGACATGAAATCGGTAGTATGGGTTATAATTACACATCCTACACTTCTCTAGAGACAAATGAAATACGAAGAGATCTTTTGCGAGCACAAGATGTTTTTACAAAACTCGGTGTGAAACAAGTCAAGCTATTGCGTCCACCTAGTGGAGACTTTAACAAAGCAACACTTAAAATAGCAGAATCACTCGGATACACTATCGTTCATTGGAGTAATAACTCAAACGACTGGAAAAACCCTGGTGTAAACAATATCGTTTCCACTGTCTCTAACAATTTGAAAGGTGGAGATATCGTCTTATTACACGCATCCGATTCTGCTCTTCAAACAAATAAAGCTTTACCACTGCTCCTACAAAAATTAAAGAGTGATGGATATGAACAAATATCAGTATCACAACTTATTTCCAACACAAGTACAAAAAGTGAAGATGTACAGTAATTCTTTTCCCTCGTGCCTTCACTCATAAAAAGCTCTACTACCTTTCATTAAGGTAGTAGAGCTTTTTTTATCCCGATATTTGCATTCGGACAACTACTCTGCTAAAAAACTATCTTCGTTAGGCCGACTTACTCGTTTTCCCAATTAAACGATGTAATATAAGTAACTGATATGCATTACATAATAATAGCGGTATAACCATTAAATATAACCAATCGGTATCATTAATCCGAAGCGCTGGTACCCATTCGAGAATTGTTACAACAACCATAAAGAACAAAGCAGGCACAAATGCCTTTTTATTCGTTTCTTTACTCTTTACATAAGCAACAATTGCTCCGAACACAAATAACATTCCAGCAACAAGTATGTTATTCCCTAATGAAACTTCCCCATTTGCAATCAGTACGGATCTTAAATACACGAAATCAAATAAAACAAATGCAATAAAGAAAAGCTGTACTGCATTCCATAAAGAAGATGATCGAAACATACCTAGCCCAAAACGATGGATTGTTAAATAGGCAAAGAACCCCATTTGACTTATAACACTAAAAATAAATCCTACACCCATCAACCAAAAGGAAACTGCTAAAATCTCCTTTCCGTCGAAATTTTGAAAAAATTTAGCGTACTTGTCCCACTCCAAAACAAACCCAATAATGACCGTACTAATCCCACCAAGAAACAACGTCGTAAAAAATAGTCGTACCCACTTGCGGCTATTCACAACACATCCCCCATTATCCTTATATTTCTAATTAAATTGTATCAATGACAATTTCAAAAAGCTAGCCATGTTCATGTATAAATTCCTTAAAGATATTTATATTAAAAAGAGAGAACTGTGCTGAAAGGAGTTCCAACTTATGAAACGGATGCTGCTCGTTTTGACTTCTTCTTTTCTATTTCTTGTACTTGTAGCATGTGCACAAGAAAAAGAAGCAAAGTCCGAACTTGATTATGATCAAACAAAGAAAATGATTGTTGATATTTTAAAAACCGATCAAGGTAAGAAAGCCATTCAAGATGTGTTAACTGATGAAAAAATGAAACAAGCACTCATACTAGATGAAACAGTAGTAAAGAAAACGATTGAAGATGCAATGGTATCCGACAAAGGGCAACAATTCTGGGAAAAGCTCTTTAAAGACCCTGAGTTCTCATCAAAATTTGCTAAAAGTATGGGGAAAGAACAAACAACCTTAATGAAAACATTACTAAAAGACCCTGAATACCAAGCAGGCGTTATAGAAATTATGAAAAACCCTGAAGTAGAAAAAATGATGTTACAAACAATGAAGAGCAAAGAATACCGTCAATATTTACAACAAGTACTAACAGAAACTGCTGAAAGCCCACTCTTCCAAGCTAAGATGATTGATATTATTAGTAAAGGTGTACAAAAAGCCGAAAAAAGTGGATCTGATAAGAAAGAAGCAGGCGGCGAGGGTGGTTCCCAAGACGGTAAAAAGGAACAGCAGTAAAAATAATAACGATAATAATGAGTGGACAATATATGTATCGCCCACTCATTATTATTTTATTTTTGTGCAACAGCTGTTTTATCAATTACTGTCTCAGCTATCGTGCGATAAATAAGACCTGTCGTATGTGTATCTTCATATACTGACGGTGCAAAGTCTTCTTTATTCCAATCGGGTTGTTGAAGAGGGATTCTGCCAAGTACTTCTGTTTGAAGTTCTGTAGCTAATTTATCTCCTCCACCTCTTCCGAACACATATTCTTTTTCACCGGTTGTTTTACTTTCGAAATAAGCCATATTTTCAACAACACCAAGAATACTATGTTCTGTACGTAAAGCCATAGCTCCAGCACGCGCTGCTACAAATGCCGCTGTTGGATGCGGCGTTGTTACAATAATCTCTTTACAAGCCGGCAACATTGAATGTAAATCTAGCGCAACATCACCTGTACCCGGTGGTAAATCTAAAACTAAATAGTCTAAATCGCCCCACTCCACTTCTGTAAAGAAATGATTTAACATTTTCCCAAGCATAGGCCCTCTCCAAATAACCGGTGCATTATCTTCTACAAAGAATCCCATTGAGATTACCTTTACACCTAGACGCTCCACTGGAATTATTTTATCTCCTCTTACAACAGGACGTTTTTCTATCCCCATCATATCTGGTACGCTAAAACCATAAATATCGGCATCAATTATACCAACCTTTTTCCCTAGACGAGCTAAAGCAATGGCAAGGTTAACAGAAACTGTTGATTTTCCGACTCCACCTTTTCCACTCGCTACTGCTAAAAATGTCGTTTTTGAATTTGGTGACAATAAAGATTCATTTTGCTCTTCTTCCTGTTCCGGTGCAAACTGAGCTAATTCCTCTTCTGTAAATTCTGCAAAGCGAAGCCCTACTGTTGCTGCCCCTAGTTCTTTTACTAATTTTACAATTCCAGATTGCAACTGCATTTGTTCCGCAGTACCGGTTTTTACAATTGCAATTTTAACACTTACATGTTCCTTCTCAGGCTTGACTGTTACCTCTTTAATTGCACCTGTTTCTTTTAACGTTTTATGTAAAAACGGATCTACAATCCCTTCTAACGCTTCCACTACTTGCTCTTTCGTTACCATAATTAGCCCAGCCCCCTGTATGAAAAATAACGTAATGTTAAATTAAATGTCTCTCTCTTTATTTTTGAAATAAATGCGTTTACATTTCCAGTATAACATATTTTCGGAAAACTTCGTTAACGAGAGAAACTCAAAAAAATCCTCCTTATTCTGGAGGATTTCCTTTTTCCGTGAAATAACGTAATATACCACGATATACTGCAGCCGCTACCTTTTGCTGATATTTCTCCGAATTTAACATATACCTTTCATTTACATTCGATAAAAATCCAGCTTCAATTAAAGCGCCTGGTGTTTTCGCATACTTTAATAAATACACATGAGAAATTGTTTTAGCAGAACGATTCGTATTCTCTAAACTCGTTCTCAATTCAGCTTGTATAAATTTCGCAGCACGTTCATTTTCAATCGAAGAACGGTAATAGAACGTTTGTGCGCCTTTCGATCCACTACTAGTTAAAGCGTTTAAATGAATACTCGCAAAAAAGTCTACATCAGGTTTATTAATAATCTCTACACGCTTTTTTAAATCCTCTGCTTTACGTCTACTATATGATTTTGTATCTTTCTGAGCTAAATCATAATCTCCATCACGCGTTAAAATGACTAGTGCACCTTGCTCTTGTAAATAATCTTGTACCTTCTTTGTAATCTCAAGCGTAATATCCTTTTCTACAATATCCTTTCCACCAACAGCCCCTCCGTCTGGCCCACCATGCCCAGCATCTAATACAATTACTTTCCCTGATAAGGGTAAATTCCAAGCTCGCCACGATTTTGTAATTTGAAACTCTTGTTTGACTAAAAAAAACAAAACAACCGCAGCGAGTGCAAAAGAGATAATTCGAATTCTCTTCATACCTTTCCTCCTCCAGCTAGTCCCTCTAATTACTTATATGGGACAAGAGGAAAGTTTATGCTTGTCTTAATGAAGCTTTAAACGATATCTTCTTTCACCTTTTTCATACCCCTCCTGCCACCATAAGCCGATAAACTGCTGGCAAGATTCAAAAAGCAATTCCTCATCTTGTAACTTAATTTCCCTCATAGTCATGCTCGTTAAAAATTGAAATAGTGTTTCCGTTAATTGTTGCTCTTCTTCTAAGGCTCTATATTTCACATCAAAGAATGATTCACCATAATAACCAAACTTACTGTATCTCGCTCCTAATAAATACGACTCTATCCCTAATTCAATACAATAATCTTCATACTGACGATGAAGTTCCTGCATCTGAAAGGCATCCCTAATATTTGAACGTAATGTTTTTAATGATAATTCTCGCAGCATCTTCCGTTCATATTTCAACTGCTTTTCTTTTTGTTTTTCTTGTAAGCTGACAATGACATTCATAGTACTTATAAACCTCCCTAATACGTATTAGTCTAAACTTCTAAAGAAGAAGCATACGCGAGAGGATAGCACTAAAATATTCCAAACTACAAAAATCACAAAAGAGGAATGAAACATAAAAAAACCCCAACCAAAATGGTTGGGGTTTGTAGTTCGCAAAAATTAACGTTTTGAGAACTGAGGTGCACGACGTGCGCCTTTAAGACCGTATTTTTTACGCTCTTTCATACGTGCGTCACGAGTCAATAGACCTGCACGTTTTAGTGTTAGACGGTATTCTGGATCAGCTTTTAATAAAGCGCGAGAAATACCGTGACGAATAGCACCAGCTTGACCAGTGTATCCACCACCATTTACGTTTACAAGTACATCGTAGTTACCTAAAGTTTCTGTTGCAACTAGAGGTTGTTTCACTACTTCACGTAATGCAGCAAATGGGATATAGTTTTCAAAATCACGACCGTTAATGATAACGCGTCCTTCGCCTGGAACTAGGCGTACGCGCGCTACTGAACTCTTACGACGTCCAGTGCCATAGTATTGAACCTGTGCCAAAGTAAGCCCTCCTTTAATTGATTATCCGCGAAGTTCGTAAACTTCTGGTTTTTGTGCTTGGTGTGGATGCTCTGCTCCAGCATACACGTTTAGTTTCTTAGAAACTTGACGGCCTAAGCGTCCTTTTGGAAGCATGCCTTTAATTGCAAGCTCTAACATTTGTACAGGGTAGTTTGTACGCATTTCTAGAGCTGTTCTTTGTTTAAGTCCACCTGGGTGGTTAGTGTGACGGTAGTAAATTTTATCGTTTAATTTATTACCTGTTAAATGAATTTTCTCAGCGTTAATAATAATTACATGATCACCCGTGTCAACGTGTGGTGTAAATGTAGGTTTGTTTTTACCACGTAAAATGGATGCTACTTCACTAGCAAGGCGACCTAAAGTTTGACCTTCAGCATCAACCACATACCATTTACGCTCAACTTCGTTAGCTTTTGCCATAAAAGTCGTACGCATGTGTTTCCCTCCTCGTTATCTTTTCCATAGAAAAAATCTATTGTTTATCTTAAACACGATTTCCTTCCGGGGCTAATCGTGGTTTTAGAAACAATACCATATGTTATGATATACTTTTGAGTTTCTAATGTCAAGCAAATGTTACACCAGGATTAGTTGTTATAGTTTACCTGCCATAAGTAAAGCCCATGACCTGGAGCCATCTTTCCAGCAAACTGACGATTTTGTTTCGCCAAAATCTCTGGAATGCTATCAGGATCAAGCTTTCCCTGCCCTACGCTAAGCAACGTACCAACAATAATTCTGACCATATTATATAAAAATCCATTCCCTACAAAACGAAAAATTAATTCATCGTCTTGCTCAATTAACTCAATTTCATAAATTGTTCGCACTTTATCTTTTTTGTCAGTTTTTGCCGAACAAAAAGAAGTGAAATCATGCGTTCCGATAAAATAAGGAATCGCTTTTCTTATAGAATTGATTTCGAGCGGATATGGATATTGATATACGTAATTTCTACGGAATACATCCGCAGTCTTTGATAATAATACACGGTAACGATATTCTTTTCTCTCGACACCGTAACGCGCATGAAATTCTTCTGTTTTTTTCTCTACCTGTCTGATAACAATATCATCTGGCAGCATTGTGTTTAATGCATTACTCCATTGCCACTCTTCAAGAGACAACGGTGTATCAAAATGTATGACTTGTCCTTTAGCATGAACGGTAGAATCCGTCCTGCCCGATGCCTGAACACGAACAAGTTCTCCTTTATGCAATTTCTGCAAAGCTTTCTCTATCTCTTGTTGAACAGTACGATGCTGCGGCTGAATTTGATAACCACAAAAATGCATGCCATCATATGCAACCGTACATTTTATTCTATCCATTTCTCTATTCTCCATTACGATCGCACCCATGCCAAAATACAAGCTAAACAAAGTAAGCTTATAATCGTTACTGTATCGCTTATTTTCCAGCGTAGTTGCCTAAATTTAGTACGTCCTTCGCCACTTTGATATCCACGAGCTTCCATAGCAATTGCTAAGTCCTCTGCACGCTTAAAAGCACTAATAAATAGAGGGACAAGTAGTGAAATAATAGCTTTTATCCTATCTTTTATCGGTCCCCCTGCGAAATCAATACCACGTGACGCTTGTGCCTTCATTATTTTACTCGTTTCATCCATTAATGTCGGGATAAAACGAAGAGAAATTGACATCATTAATGCGATTTCATGAACAGGAACTTTTATACGCTTCAACGGCTTTAATAACGTCTCCAGACCATCTGTAATCTCAATAGGTGTCGTCGTTAGCGTTAATAATGTTGTCATTAAAATAATAACGAAGAATCGTATAGAAATGTATATCCCTTGCTCTAATCCTTTTTCATGTATCGAAAACCAACCAAGCTGGAATAGTACTTCCCCTTCTTTATTTGTAAAAATATGCAGGAAAAATGTAAAAAGAAAAATCCATAGAATTGGTTTTAAGCCCGAAAGTACATAACGAATCGGCACTTTTGCAAAAAATAAAGCAATGAGTGCATATAAAAATAAAAATCCATATGAAATCGCATTATTTGCTAAGAAAACAACAAATACATATAAAAAGACAATCAGCAGCTTCGTACGTGGATCAAGTTGATGAATAAGCGAATTCCCTGGAATATACCTTCCAATAATCAACTGCTGCATGATTCATGACCACCTTTTCGTAATACCTGCACAACTTCATGAGTAAGATCCTCTAAAGATAAGGTAGCCTTTGGAATTGAAATACCAAACTTCTCTTCAATCGCACGTTTATACTTTAAAGACATAGGAAGATCCACGCCAATTTTCTCTAGTTCATCAGCATGTGAAAATACTTCCTCTGCACTTCCTTGCAAAAAGACCGTTCCTTTATGCATAACTACAATCTGCTGCGCATACTTAGCAGCATCCTCCATATTATGCGTTACAAGGATAACTGTAAGACCTTTCTCCTTATGAAGCTTATAAAACATCTCCATAAGTTCATTCTGCCCTTTAGGATCTAGTCCAGCTGTAGGTTCATCTAAGACAAGCACTTCAGGTTCCATCGCCAGTACGCCTGCTATCGCAACACGCCTCATTTGCCCACCGCTTAACTCAAATGGCGAACGTGTTAACAGTGCTGGTTCTAATCCTACAAGTTCAATTGCCTCTCTTGCCTTTTGCTTCGCTTCTTCTACAGATACTCCAAAATTAGTGGGGCCGAAACAAATGTCTTTCTCCACAGTCTCTTCAAATAACTGATGTTCTGGGAATTGAAAGACAACCCCTACTTTTTTACGTAGTGGCTTTAGCTTTTTCTCTTTCTTTCCTGCCGAAATAAAATGTTCCCCAATTTGAACGGTACCACTTGTCGGCTGCAATAAACCATTTAAATGTTGAATCATCGTCGACTTACCTGAACCAGTATGACCGATAATGGCATAATAGCCCCCACTTGGAAACGACACGTCCACATCATAAAGTGCGCGTCTTTCAAACGGAGTTTTATATTGATAACGATGTTCTACTTTTTGGAATGTAATCTCCAAAGTTCGTTCACCAAGCTTTCCATTGTAAGATGCGTATTTTGCAAGAGAATTTCATTTCTTTTTAATAATTCTGCTATTTTCACTGAAAATGGTACATCTAATCCAATTTCTTGGAGCATATGAGAGGACTTGAAAATTTGTTCTGGAGTCCCTTCCTCTAATATCTCTCCCTTATTTAAAATAATGACACGGTCTGACTGTGCCGCTTCTTCTAAATCGTGCGTAATTGATAACACAGTAATACCTTTTTCATTAACAAGTTGTCTAACCGTTTCTACTACTTCACGTCTCCCTTGGGGGTCTAACATTGAAGTTGCTTCATCTAGTATTAAAATAGATGGCTGAAGTGCTAAAATACCTGCTATTGCCACTCGCTGCTTTTGTCCACCAGATAACGAATGAGGCTCATCATTAAGAAAATCTTCCATACGGACAAGTCGCAAGGCCTGTTCTAACCTTTCTATCATCTGCTCTCTTGGCATTCCGATATTCTCTAAACCAAATACAACATCATCTTGCACTGTTGTTCCAACAAATTGATTATCTGGATTTTGAAATACCATTCCAATTTGTTTTCGAACATCCCATACCGTTTCCTCTGATAAAACCATTGTATCGTTTACTGTAATTGTCCCTGCTTCCGGCAAAAACAAACCATTCAATAATTTTGCAAGTGTAGACTTCCCTGAACCGTTTTGTCCAATAACAGATACCCATTCTCCCTCATATAAGGAAAATGAAACATCTTTTAATGCATAAGTGGCTGCCCCAGGATATTGAAATGATATATTTTCTGTCCGAAGTTTCTCTTTTTTCAATACAAGGCACCCTTTCCTTCGCCAAGTTAACCTATTTTTATATTTAAAAAAAAGGGCCATGACCAGTTTCTTGAAAAGAACTGTCCTGCCCTTTTAATTATCATTATACTAACTCGATAATTACCATTGGTGCTGCGTCTCCGCGACGTGGACCAATTTTTGCAATACGAGTGTATCCGCCTTGGCGCTCAGCATAGCGTGGAGCTACATCAGCGAATAATTTTTGAAGTGCATCTTGACCAGTCTCAGCGTTAGCTACTTCATTGCGAATGAAAGCTGCTGCTTGACGACGAGCATGAAGATCTCCGCGTTTACCTAAAGTGATCATTTTTTCCACTACAGAACGAAGTTCTTTTGCACGAGTTTCTGTCGTTTGGATGCGCTCGTTGATAATTAAATCAGTAGCTAAGTCACGTAACATAGCTTTACGTTGCGCACTTGTACGGCCTAATTTTCTGTATGCCATTCGTAGTTCCCTCCTTTGTTGATGGGTTTAAATCCTCAGTCGTCTTTACGTAAACCTAAACCTAATTCCTCAAGTTTATGTTTAACTTCTTCTAAGGATTTACGTCCTAAGTTACGAACTTTCATCATATCTTCTTCTGTTTTGTTCGCAAGCTCTTGTACAGTATTAATTCCTGCACGTTTTAGGCAATTATAAGAACGAACAGAAAGATCTAGTTCTTCGATAGTCATCTCAAGAACTTTCTCTTTTTGATCTTCTTCCTTCTCGACCATAATCTCAGCATTTTGTGCTTCGTCAGTTAAACCAACAAAGATATTTAAATGCTCAGTTAAGATTTTGGCACCTAAAGAGATAGCTTCTTTTGGCCCGATGCTTCCATCCGTCCATACATCAAGCGTAAGCTTATCATAATTAGCCACTTGTCCGACACGTGTCTTTTCCACTTGGTAAGTCACACGTGATACCGGAGTATAAATAGAATCAATAGGAATTACTCCTATTGGTTGATCTTCGCTTTTATTTGCATCAGCTGGCGTATACCCACGGCCACGCTTTGCAGTTAAACGCACGCGGAAATGCGCATCTTTTGCTAACGTTGCAATGTGTAAATCTGGATTTAAGATTTCTACATCACTATCGTGAGTAATATCAGCAGCTGTGACAATACCTTCGCCCTGCACATCAATTTCCAACGTCTTCTCTTCTTCAGAGTAGATTTTAAGAGCTAACTTTTTCAAGTTTAAGATGATCGTCGTAACGTCTTCTACTACGCCCTCAACTGTTGAAAATTCATGTAATACGCCATCGATTTGGATAGCAGTAACAGCGGCACCAGGGAGTGAGGATAAAAGAATACGACGTAAGGAGTTACCCAAAGTAGTACCATATCCACGCTCAAGCGGTTCAATTACGAATTTACCATATTTAGCATCTTCGTTAAGTTCAACCGTTTCGATTTTCGGCTTTTCGATTTCAATCATTAACTAAACCCTCCTTCAAAACGTCGAAACCCCGGTTAAACAAAGGTATAGCCTCTGTTTAACCGAAAGTCCCCCTTAGGCAGTTCCCGATTGTGCACAACAAGCGATGTTTCTGTACGAAATTTCTCGATAATGCATCATATCCATTATAGACAAAAGGGAAAATTCTATACAGAAAAATTACACACGACGACGTTTTGGCGGACGACATCCATTATGAGGAACTGGAGTAACATCTCTAATTGCTGTTACTTCTAGACCTGCAGCTTGAAGAGCACGAATTGCAGCTTCACGACCAGCACCAGGACCTTTAACAGTAACCTCTAAAGTTTTTAAACCGTGCTCCATTGCAACTTTAGCAGCAGCTTCAGCAGCCATTTGCGCAGCGAATGGAGTAGATTTACGAGATCCACGGAAACCAAGTGCACCAGCACTAGACCAAGAAAGTGCGTTACCGTGAGTATCTGTAAGTGTTACGATTGTGTTGTTGAAAGTAGAACGAATATGAGCTATACCAGCTTCGATATTCTTTTTCACACGTTTTTTACGAGTGTTTGTTTTACGTGCCATTGTTAGTTCAACCTCCTTTACTTATTATTTCTTTTTATTTGCTACTGTACGACGTGGACCTTTACGTGTACGAGCATTGTTTTTAGAGTTTTGACCACGAACTGGTAAGCCACGACGGTGACGAAGACCACGGTAAGAACCGATCTCCATTAGACGTTTAATGTTAAGAGATACTTCACGACGAAGGTCTCCCTCAACTTTAATACGATCGATGATATCACGGATACGTCCTAATTCGTCTTCCGTTAAATCACGAACTCGTGTTTCTGAAGAAATACCAGCTTCAGTAAGAATTTTTTCAGCAGTTGTGCGACCAATGCCGAATACGTAAGTTAAAGAAATAACAACGCGTTTGTCTCGAGGAATATCTACACCTGCGATACGTGCCATTCTGAATGCACCTCCTTCTGATTAACCTTGTTTTTGTTTATGTTTAGGGTTTTCACAAATAACCATTACTTTTCCACGTCTACGAATAACTTTACATTTTTCGCAGATTGGTTTAACTGACGGTCTTACTTTCATGTCTCGAACCTCCTTAAAGATTACGGAGTGCTATATTATTTAAAACGGTACGTAATACGACCACGATTTAAATCGTACGGAGATAATTCTACCGTAACTTTGTCTCCTGGTAAAATACGAATGAAGTTCATACGGATTTTACCAGAAACGTGAGCCAATACGACATGCCCATTCTCTAATTCTACTTTGAACATAGCATTTGGCAACGTTTCAAGAACGGTACCTTCGACTTCAATTACATCATCTTTAGCCATTCAATAGTTCTCCCTTCTTCAAATCAGTAACATTTTACACTGCTCTGAAATCCCGGAGAGCCAGCTACTTATAAAGTGGTAAGGATTTCGTATCCTGCTTCTGTAAGAGCAATCGTGTGCTCAAAATGGGCACACCATTTACCATCTACCGTTACCACTGTCCAGTCATCAGATAGTGTTTTTACATATCGTCTTCCTTGATTCACCATCGGCTCAACACAGATGACCATTCCCGGCTTTAATCTAGGGCCTCTATTTGGTGGACCATAGTGCGGGATTTGAGGGTCCTCATGTAAGTCTTGCCCGATTCCGTGACCAACATACTCCCTAACGATCGAGAATCCATTCTCTTCAGCATGGGTTTGAACCGCATGTGAGATATTTGATAATCTTTCGCCTGGTTTTACTTGTTCTAGACCAAGATACAACGATTTTTCTGTGACATCAAGTAGCTTTTGAACAGATTCAGAAATGTTTCCAACTGGATACGTCCATGCAGAATCTCCATGGTACCCATTGTATTTCGCACCAATATCGATACTGATGATATCGCCCTCTTTGAGCTTGCGCTTCCCTGGAATTCCGTGTACAAGCTCTTCATTTACAGAAGCACATATGCTCCCCGGAAATCCGTTGTATCCTTTAAAAGATGGCGTAGCACCATATTTTTGAATCGTCTTTTCCGCTATTTGATCGAGCTCTTTCGTTGTAATTCCTGGAGTAATGTGCTGTTTTAACTCTTGATGAGTTAAAGCAACGATCCTGCCAGCTTCTCGCATGATTTCTATCTCGCGAGGAGTTTTGCAGATTATCATTACGCTAAGCCTCCGATGAGAACATCGATATCAGCAAATACTTTATTGATATCTTGCTCACCATTAATGCTTTCTAAGTAACCAAGCTCCTCGTAGAAATCAAGCAAAGGTTTTGTTTGCTTAATATTTACATCTAAACGATTTGCTACAGTTTCTTCATTGTCATCAGAGCGTTGGTATAATTCGCCACCACATTTATCGCACACATCAGTTTTCGCTGGTGGATTGAATTCTAAGTGGTAAGTCGCACCGCACTCTTTACAAATGCGACGGCCTGTAAGACGTTTTAATAACAACCCTGAATCCACATTAATGTTTAAAACATAGTCGATTTTTTTGCCAAGATCTTTCATAATTTCTTCAAGAGCTGATGCTTGTGCAACAGTTCGTGGGAAACCGTCTAGTAAGAATCCTCTTACGCAGTCTTCTTGACTTAAACGATCACGAACAATTCCGATTGTAACTTCATCTGGGACAAGAGCACCTTTATCAATAAAAGATTTAGCTTGTAAACCCATTTCAGTTTCAGCCTTCATAGCTGCACGGAACATATCTCCTGTTGAAATGTGAGGGATGTTATACTTGGCAACAATCTGTTCGGCTTGTGTACCTTTACCAGCACCAGGAAGCCCCATTAAAATTAAGTTCATCCTTGTTCCCCCTCAGAGTACATGAGCATGTAGGGAAGACGCTTCTTCCCACTTACTCACTGCTTGATAAACCCTTTGTAATGGCGTTTTACCAGTTGGCTTTCTAGCTGCTTCATTGTTTCTAAAGCAACGCCGACAACGATTAACATACTCGTTCCACCAATCTGTGCAGATGGAGGAAGATTTCCCAGTTTCGTAAAGATAACTGGTAAGATTGCAATCGCTGCTAGGAAAATTGATCCTACAAAGGTCAAACGATACAAGATTTTTGTTAGATATTGTTCCGTATTCTTACCCGGACGAATACCTGGAACATATCCACCTTGCTTGTTTAGATTCTCTGACATCTGCTCTGGATTAACCTGAACAAACGCATAGAAATATGTGAAGGCTACAATGAGCGCAACATATATGATCATTCCCACTGGGTGAGAATAGTTAAAGTTTGCAATAATCCACTGCGATACATCATGTTTCGGGAAGAACTGTGCAATAGTTGGTGGTGTAATTAAGAATGAAACAGCAAAAATGACTGGAATAACACCCGCACTATTTACCTTAAGTGGTAAATGAGTGTTTTGTGCTCCAGCATGATTCCCATTCGCTCCTGTTACACGCTTTGCATATTGAATTGGGATCTTTCTAACAGCCTGTTGAATGAAAATAACACCCACAATAACTGCTAGCACAGCTAGTAAGATCAATGCAACTTTAACGATACTCATGAACAATTGATCTCCGATATTTTGAAACTGTTGCTGATACACTTGAGATATAACACTTGGGATCGCTGCGGCAATACCACCAAAGATAAGGATGGAAATACCATTACCTACACCTTTAGCTGTAATCTGTTCACCTAACCACATTAAAAATGCAGTACCAGCAGTCAGTACCGTAGCAATGTATAAATAAGTGCTCCAACCAGGATTCAAAATTAATTGCCCACCTACCATACCGTTAAAACCGATTGACATACCAAACCCCTGAATAAACGCAAGAACAATTGTAAAGTAACGCGTGAATTGCGTTAGTTTACGACGGCCCATTTCACCTTGCTTTGACCATTCCGAAAATTTAGGAACAACATCCATCTGCAATAATTGCACGATGATGGATGCTGTAATATACGGCATGATTCCCATCGCGAAGATGGAAAAGTTTTTCAAGGCGCCACCGCCAAATGTATTTAGGATACCTAAGGCATTTAATTGATCTTGTGCTTTCAGTACGTCTCCATTTGTAAATGGCACGGGGATAAACGTGCCAATCCTGAATACGATTAACATCGCTAAAGTGAATAATATTTTACGTCTTATCTCAGCAACGCGCATAAAGTTGGAGATTGTACGAAACATTAGATCACCTCAACTGATCCGCCAGCTGCTTCAATTGCTTCTTTAGCACTTGAAGAGAACTTGTGCGCTTTAACAGTTAATTTTTTCTCTACTGCTCCGCTTGCAAGAATTTTAACACCGTCGTTTAACTTGCTGATAACGCCAGTTTCCAGCAATAATTCAGGTGTTACTTCTGTACCATCTTCAAAACGATTTAACGTTGATAAGTTTACAATAGTAAACTCTTTACGGTTAATGTTTGTGAAGCCGCGTTTTGGTAAACGACGGAATAATGGAGTTTGACCACCTTCGAAGCCAAGACGAACACCGCCACCAGAACGTGCGTTTTGTCCTTTATGACCTTTACCAGCAGTTTTACCGTTACCAGAACCGATACCACGACCGACACGGTTACGTACTTTACGAGAACCTTCTGCAGGTTTTAATTCATGAAGTTTCATTCCCAGGCACCTCCTTATATTAATGAGTTATCCTTAAGCTTCTTTTACAGTTATAAGGTGAGAAACTTTGTTGATCATACCAAGAATAGCAGGAGTTTCTTCCTTAACTACAGTTGAATTCAACTTTTTAAGACCTAAAGCTTCTACCGTCGCACGTTGATCTTGTGGACGACCAATTACACTACGAGTGAGGGTAATTTCTAACTTTTTCGCCATTTGTTTTCCCTCCTTAACCTAGTAGCTCTTCTACAGATTTACCGCGTAATTTTGCAACATCTTCAGCGCGCTTAAGTTCGCTTAATCCGTTCACAGTAGCGCGAATCATGTTGATTGGTGTGTTAGAACCAAGAGATTTCGAAAGAATATCTTGTACACCAGCTAATTCAAGTACCGCACGAACAGGTCCACCTGCAATAACACCAGTACCTTCAGCAGCAGGTTTTAAGAATACTTCACCAGCTCCAAAATGACCGTTGATTGTGTGTGGAATTGTTGTACCAACTAATGGTACAGCGATTAAGTTTTTCTTAGCGTCTTCGATAGCTTTGCGAATTGCGTCTGGTACCTCTTGTGCTTTACCAGTACCGAATCCAACATGACCGTTTTTATCGCCAACTACAACTAGTGCAGCAAAGCGGAAACGACGACCACCCTTAACAACTTTCGCGACACGATTTATCGTAACTACACGTTCTTCAAGTTCTAATTTACTTGGGTCAATGCGATGCATCAATTTTCCCTCCTTTGACCATTAAAATTGTAATCCAGCCTCACGAGCAGCTTCAGCTAGAGCTTTAACACGGCCATGGTATAAGTAACCACCGCGATCAAATACTACTTCTTTAACGCCTTTCTCTACAGCACGCTTAGCAACTGATTCTCCTACTTTCGTAGCAGCTTCAGTATTGCTAGTACCGTTAAGAGCAAGGTCTTTATCAAGAGTAGATGCACTTACTAACGTTACACCATTCACATCATCAATAACTTGAGCGTAAATATGTTGATTAGAACGGAACACGTTTAAACGTGGACGTTCTGCAGTACCAGTAAGTTTAGCACGTACACGTGCATGTCTTTTCTTACGAGTCGCATTTTTATCAGCTTTAGTGATCATTCTTGTCACTCCTTTCTCTCACCTAACGGGTTTACTTAGCAGTTTTACCTTCTTTACGACGAACAACTTCGCCTTCGTAACGAATACCTTTACCTTTATATGGCTCAGGAGCACGTACAGCACGGATGTTAGCAGCAAATTCGCCAACACGTTGCTTGTCGATACCTTTGATTACGATTTTAGTTGGTGCAGGTACTTCAACTTCAAGACCTGCTTCCGGAGTCATTTCTACTGGATGAGAATAACCTACGCTTAATACAAGTTTATCTCCTTGTTTTTGAGCACGGTAACCAACACCGACTAATTCAAGTCCGCGTGCGAAACCTGTAGTTACACCTTCAACCATGTTTCCGATTAAAGCACGAGTTGTACCGTGTAATGCACGGTGTTCCTTCTGTTCAGATGGACGCTCAACTGTTAGTGTATTTTCTTCAATTTTGATAGACATATCAGCATTGAATTTACGAGTTAATTCACCTTTAGGGCCTTTTACTGTTACAGTATTGTCTTCTGCAATTGTAATAGTAACACCTGCAGGGATTTCAAGAATCTTTTTACCAATACGAGACATGTGGTCACACCTCCGTTCGTTTTAAATATATATTACCAAACGTATGCTACTACTTCTCCACCAGTTTGTAATTGACGAGCGTCTTTATCTGTCATTACTCCCTTAGATGTAGAAACAAGAGCGATACCTAATCCGTTAAGTACACGTGGTACTTCATCAGCTTTAGCGTAAACGCGTAAGCCAGGTTTACTGATACGTTTTAATCCAGTGATTACACGTTCATTGTTTGCACCATATTTCAGGAAAATACGAAGGATACCTTGTTTGTTATCCTCGATGTATTCTACATCACGAATGAAACCTTCACGTTTTAAAAGTTCAGCGATCTCTTTTTTGATTTTAGAAGCAGGAACCTCTAATTTCTCATGACGTACCATGTTCGCATTACGGATGCGAGTAAGCATGTCTGCAATTGGATCTGTCATCACCATGTGTTTTACCTCCTTCCCATTTGTGGGTTTTACCAACTAGCTTTTTTAACACCAGGAATTTGACCTTTATATGCAAGTTCACGGAAACAAATACGGCAAAGCTTAAATTTGCGGTATACAGAATGCGGACGACCGCAGCGTTCGCAACGTGTATACTCTTGTACTTTAAACTTAGGAGTACGCTTTTGTTTCGCTATCATAGATTTTTTAGCCACGTTTTCGCCTCCTCTACTTAGCGTTGGCTTCCATTATTTTTGGAATGGCATACCGAATTGTGTTAAAAGTTCACGAGCTTCTTCATCAGTTTTCGCTGTAGTAACGATTACGATGTCCATACCGCGGACTTTGCTTACTTTATCATAATCAATCTCAGGGAAGATAAGTTGCTCTTTAACACCTAATGTGTAGTTCCCACGACCATCAAATGATTTCTTAGAAACACCACGGAAATCACGTACACGTGGTAAAGAAACTGATACTAATTTGTCGAAGAACTCATACATTTGTTGTCCGCGTAAAGTTACTTTTGCACCGATTGGCATACCTTCACGAAGACGGAAACCAGCGATTGATTTTTTAGCACGAGTTACAACAGGCTTTTGACCTGCGATTTGTGTTAATTCTTCTACTGCATTGTCTAAAGCTTTTGAGTTAGATACCGCGTCACCAACACCAGTGTTGATTACGATCTTTTCGATTTTCGGTACTTCCATCACAGATTTATAGTTAAACTTGCTCACTAGAGCAGGAGTAATTTCCTTTTGGAACTTCTCTTTAAGGCGATTCAATGAAGTGACCTCCTTTCTTAAGAAAATTATTTATCTAATAATTCACCAGATTTTTTTGCAATACGAACTTTTTTACCATCTTCTACTTTGAAGCCTACGCGAGTAGGTTCACCTGTTTTCGGATCTAAAATCATAACGTTAGAAACGTGGATAGGTGCTTCTTTAGTAATAATTCCACCTTGTGGATTTAATTGAGATGGCTTAGAGTGTTTTTTAACGATGTTAACACCCTCAACGATAACACGGTTTTGCTTTGGGAAAGCCACAAGGATAACGCCTTGTTTTCCTTTGTCTTTTCCAGTGATTACCTGTACTTTATCACCTTTTTTTACATGCATCTTAATTCTGCACCTCCTTAGCAAGGCAATACCTTAAATTATAGAACTTCTGGAGCTAAAGAAACGATCTTCATGAAGTTGCTATCACGTAATTCACGAGCTACTGGTCCGAAGATACGAGTACCACGTGGGCTCTTATCGTCTTTGATGATAACCGCTGCGTTTTCATCAAATTTGATATAAGAACCGTCCGGACGACGAGCTCCGCTCTTCGTACGTACTACTACTGCTTTAACAACGTCACCTTTTTTAACAACGCCACCTGGTGTTGCTTGTTTTACCGTAGCAACGATAATGTCACCAATGTTAGCATATTTACGACCAGAGCCGCCTAATACTTTAATTGTTAAAAGTTCACGTGCACCAGAGTTGTCAGCAACTTTCAAACGAGATTCTTGTTGGATCATGTTATGAAACCTCCCTTCGGACTAAAAATTCCGATTCGTCTATTTAGATAATAACCGCTTCTTCAACGATTTCAACTAAACGGAAACGCTTAGTAGCAGAAAGCGGGCGAGTTTCCATGATTTTAACGATATCGCCAAGTTTCGCTTGGTTTTGCTCATCATGGGCTTTGTACTTTTTAGAATACTTAACACGTTTTCCGTACAAGGAATGAGTTTTGTAAGTTTCAACTAAAACTGTAATCGTTTTGTCCATTTTATCAGACACAACACGACCAGTATAAACTTTGCGTTGGTTACGTTCGCTCACTATGCAAACCTCCCCTCAATTTATCGATTAATTCCGATCTCTCTTTCACGAACTACAGTTTTCATACGAGCAATCGCTTTACGCACTTCACGGATGCGAGTTGGATTCTCTAATTGTCCTGTAGCAAGTTGGAAGCGAAGATTGAACAATTCTTCCTTTAAAGCTTTAACTTTTGTTTCGATTTCGGCAGTGGTTAATTCACGAATATCATTAGTTTTCATTAGATTCACCACCATTTTCTTCACGTTTTACGAATTTACATTTCACAGGTAACTTGTGAGCTGCAAGACGTAATGCTTCGCGTGCTACCTCTTCAGATACACCCGCGATTTCAAACATAATTTTCCCAGGTTTTACTACTGCTACCCAGCCTTCTGGTGCCCCTTTACCGGAACCCATACGTACTTCTAGAGGTTTTGCAGTGTAAGGTTTAGAAGGGAAAATTTTAATCCATACTTTACCGCCACGTTTCATGTAACGAGTCATTGCACGACGAGCAGCTTCGATTTGACGGTTTGTAATCCATGAAGCAGCTTGTGCTTGTAAACCGAATTCACCGAAAGCAATTTCAGTTCCACCTTTTGCACGACCACGCATTTTACCACGATGCTCTCTACGATATTTTACGCGTTTTGGCATTAACATATTATTTTCCTCCTTCCTCAGAAGCTTTCTTTTTTGTAGGAAGGACTTCTCCACGGTAGATCCATACTTTTACGCCTAATTTACCGTATGTTGTATCAGCTTCAACTGCTGCATAGTCAATATCAGCGCGAAGTGTATGAAGTGGAACAGTTCCTTCACTGTAAGATTCTGCACGAGCGATATCAGCTCCGCCAAGACGACCAGAAACCTGTGTTTTAATACCTTTAGCACCTGCACGCATAGCACGTTGAATAACTTGCTTTTGTGCACGACGGAATGATACACGGTTTTCTAATTGACGAGCGATGTTTTCGCCTACTAATTTAGCGTTAAGATCAGCTCTCTTAACTTCTAAAATATTGATGTGTACACGCTTGCCTGTTAATTGGTTAAGAGCTTTACGAAGTGCTTCAACTTCAGTACCACCTTTACCAATTACCATACCAGGTTTTGCAGTGTGAATTGTAACATTTACACGATTTGCTGCACGTTCGATTTCTACTTTAGCAACAGCAGAATCTTTTAAGCGTACAGTAATGTACTCACGGATTTTGATGTCTTCATGTAATAATGTAGCGTAATCTTTCTCAGCGAACCAACGAGATTCCCAGTCACGGATAACACCGACACGAAGACCAATTGGATTAACCTTCTGACCCATCGATTATCCCTCCTTCTTTTCTGATACCACAACTGTGATGTGGCTTGTGCGTTTGTTAATTTGGCTTGCACGACCCATTGCACGTGGACGGAAACGTTTCAACGTTGGACCTTCGTCAACGAATACTTTTTCAACAACTAAGTTGTTAATATCCATCTCATAATTGTGCTCTGCATTTGCGATTGCAGATTTTAAAACTTTTTCTACAACTGGAGAAGCAGTTTTTGGTGTGTGGTTAAGGATAGCAATCGCTTCACCCACTTGCTTACCTCGGATTAAGTCTACTACTAAACGAACTTTACGAGGAGCAATACGAACTGTTCTCGCTACTGCTTTAGCTTGCATTGAAGTGCCTCCTCTCATTATCTTCTAGTTTTCTTATCGTCAGCAAGGTGACCTTTATACGTACGAGTTGGTGCGAATTCACCTAACTTATGGCCAACCATATCCTCAGTGATGTACACAGGTACGTGTTTACGACCATCATATACAGCGATTGTGTGTCCGATGAACTGAGGGAAGATAGTTGAACGGCGAGACCAAGTTTTAACAACTTGTTTTTGCTCAGATGCAACTAATTTTTCCATTTTGCTCATTAAGTGATCATCGACAAATGGTCCTTTTTTTAAGCTACGAGCCATTTTGGTGCCTCCCTTCGTGATTGGCGTACGGTTCTTGAAACGAACCGTACTACAATCCCATTATTTTTTACGACGACGAACGATAAATTTATCAGACGCTTTGTTTTTCTTACGAGTCTTGAATCCAAGAGTTGGTTTACCCCATGGAGACATTGGAGACTTACGTCCGATTGGAGAGCGTCCTTCACCACCACCGTGTGGGTGATCAACCGGGTTCATTACAGAACCACGAACTGTTGGGCGCTTACCTAACCAGCGAGAGCGACCTGCTTTACCGATTTTGATAAGTTCGTGTTGTTCGTTACCAACTTGACCGATTGAAGCGCGACAAGCAGATAATACAAGACGTACTTCACCAGAAGTTAAACGTACAAGTACGTATTTTCCTTCTTTACCAAGTACTTGAGCAGATGTACCAGCAGAACGAACTAATTGTCCGCCACGACCAGGCTTAAGCTCGATGTTATGAACAACAGTACCTACTGGAATGTTGATTAATGGTAATGCGTTACCGATTTTAATGTCAGCTTCAGGGCCAGACATAACTTCCATACCTACTTCTAAAGTTTTAGGAGCAAGAATGTAACGTTTTTCACCGTCAACGTAGTTAATTAATGCGATATTCGCAGAGCGGTTTGGATCGTATTCGATCGTAGCAACGCGTCCTGGAATTCCATCTTTGTTACGCTTAAAGTCGATGATACGGTATTGACGCTTATGTCCGCCACCTTGATGACGTACAGTAATTTTACCTTGGTTATTACGACCCGCCTTCTTGCTTAAAGGAGCAAGTAATGACTTTTCGGGTCTGTCAGTCGTGATTTCAGCGAAATCATTCGTAGTCATATTACGACGACCGTTAGTAGTTGGATTATACTTTTTAATTCCCATCTCAATTTCCCTCCTTCTTTAGTAAGAATTAAACGCCTTGGAAGATTTCGATTTCTTTGCTGTCAGCAGTTAGCTTAACGATTGCTTTACGACGACGGCTAGTAAAACCAGCGTGACGACCAACGCGTTTTGCTTTCGGCTTGTAGTTCATGATGTTCACTTTTTCTACTTTAACACCAAAGATCGCTTCAAGAGCATCTTTAACTTCTGTTTTATTAGATTTAACGTCCACATCGAACGTGTATTTTTTTTCAGCCATCATTTCCATAGAACGTTCAGTGATAACTGGGCGCTTAATGATATCACGAGGATCTCTCATTATGCAAGCACCTCCTCTACTTTTTCCACTGCCGCTTTTGTCATGATTAGCTTATCATGATGAAGCACGTCTAAAACGTTTACGCCATCAGCAGTGATTACTGTTACTCCAGGGATATTGCGAGCAGATAACTCTACAGATTCGTTTGCATCAGCAGTTACGATAAGAGCTTTCTTCTCAACAGTTAATCCTTTAAGTACTGCTAGCATATCTTTTGTTTTTGGTGCATTTAACACTAGGTCTTCAAGAACTACAATGTTGTTCTCAACTACTTTAGTAGCTAATGCAGATTTGATTGCTAAACGACGAACTTTCTTAGGAAGTTTGTACGCATAGCTTCTTGGTGTAGGTCCGAATACCGTACCACCACCACGCCATTGAGGAGAGCGGATAGACCCTTGACGAGCACGTCCAGTTCCTTTTTGACGCCATGGTTTACGACCACCACCGCGAACTTCAGAGCGAGTTTTTACTTTGTGTGTACCTTGACGTAAAGATGCACGTTGCATCATTACAGCTTCGAAAAGTACAGCTTCATTTGGTTCGATACCGAAAATAGCTTCAGCTAATTCGATTTCACCAACCTGTGAACCAGTTTGGTTATATACAGTAACTTTTGGCATTGGAATTCCTCCTTCCTATTGTGAATTATTTGCTAACCTTCACAGCGCCTTGAACAACTACAAGAGATTTCTTAGCACCTGGAACGTTACCTTTTACTAGTAATAAGTTGCGCTCAGTGTCAACTTGAACGATTTCTAAGTTTTGGATAGTAACTTGGTCTCCACCCATACGTCCAGCAAGTTTTTTGCCTTTGAATACACGGTTCGGAGCAACTGGGCCCATTGAACCTGGACGACGGTGATAGCGAGAACCATGAGACATAGGTCCGCGAGATTGTCCGTGGCGTTTGATAACACCTTGGAAACCTTTACCTTTAGAAATTCCTGTTACGTCAACGATTTCACCTGCAGCGAAAACTTCAACTTTTACCTCTTGACCAACCTCTAATCCGTCCACGTCTGCATCGCGGATTTCGCGAATGAAGCGCTTAGGAGTTGTAGATGCTTTAGCAGTGTGGCCTTGTTCAGGTTTGTTAGTTAACTTTTCACGTTTATCTTCAAATCCTAACTGGATTGCATTGTAGCCATCAGTTTCAGTTGTTTTCTTTTGAAGAACAACGTTTGGATTAGCAGCGATAACTGTTACTGGGATTAACTCACCGTTCTCAGCAAATACTTGAGTCATACCGATCTTTCTTCCTAAGATTCCTTTGGTCATGAGTTACACCTCCTACATTTTTAAGTTATATAATTTATAGTTTGATTTCGATATCTACACCAGACGGTAAGTCTAAACGCATTAATGAATCTACTGTTTGTGGAGTAGGACTCACGATATCGATTAAACGTTTGTGTGTGCGCATTTCGAATTGCTCACGAGAATCTTTGTACTTATGAACAGCACGAAGAATTGTGTAAATAGTCTTCTCAGTTGGTAATGGGATCGGACCAGAAACTGTTGCCCCAGAACGCTTAGCTGTTTCTACAATTTTCTCAGCTGATTGATCAAGAATACGGTGATCATAAGCTTTTAAACGGATACGAATTTTTTCTTTTGCCATTATTTTCCCTCCTTCGTTCGCCTATTTCTAAAATAGACCTTCTCCATGGAAATTTCCCCACACCATGCCATGGCAAAGCGGCCGGGTGTGTCAGCAACCTTCCACTTCATCGCAGTCAAAGACCAACATTGTCTATTATACAATGTTATTCGTCTAGATGCAAGCATCTTTTTGTTTGCATCTGCTTTTCTCTACTTTTGCTATTATACATGGCACTTTAAAGAATTTCAAGTTTTCATCTACCAGAATTCATTTTACAGTTTCTGGGTTTGTTTTATTACTTTTTTATATACTATAGAAGAAACTCGTCAAAACATAAAAAATATAATTCATTCATTATATAAAGCGAAACTTTGATCATTGGGTTTTTGTTTACCCCCCAATGATTATTAATTGAACCATTCAGCGTGCTCGTTAATACTCGATAACAGCAAACAAAAACCCCAAGGGAAAATCCCTTGGGGTTTTTTATATCAGTTAAGATTACTCAACGATAGTAGCAACTACGCCGTAACCTACTGTACGTCCACCTTCACGAATAGAGAATTTAGTTCCCTCTTCGATAGCGATTGGAGCGATAAGTTCGATAGTCATTTCGATGTTGTCACCAGGCATTACCATTTCAGTACCTTCTGGTAATTGGATGATACCAGTTACGTCAGTTGTACGGAAGTAGAACTGAGGACGGTAGTTAGCGAAGAATGGAGTGTGACGTCCACCTTCTTCTTTAGATAATACGAAAACTTCAGCTTTGAATTTAGCGTGTGCTTTTACAGAGCCAGTTTTAGCAAGAACTTGTCCACGTTGGATGTCTTCACGAGCAACCCCACGAAGAAGAGCACCAATGTTGTCTCCAGCTTGAGCTTGGTCAAGAAGTTTACGGAACATTTCTACACCAGTTACAGTTGTAGAAGCATTTTCTTCAGCAAGACCGATGATTTCTACTACGTCACCAACTTTAACGATTCCGCGCTCTACACGACCAGTTGCAACTGTACCACGACCTGTGATAGAGAATACATCCTCGATAGGCATTAAGAATGGTTTGTCAGTTTCACGTTCTGGAGTTGGGATGTAAGCATCAACTTCAGTCATTAATTCAATGATTTTTGCTTCCCAATCAGCTTCTCCTTGAAGAGCTTTAAGAGCAGAACCTTTGATTACAGGAATGTCGTCGCCTGGGAATCCGTATTCAGATAATAGGTCACGAACTTCCATTTCAACTAATTCTAATAATTCTTCGTCGTCTACCATGTCGCATTTGTTTAAGAATACAACGATGTAAGGAACACCTACTTGACGAGAAAGAAGGATGTGCTCACGTGTTTGAGGCATTGGGCCATCAGCAGCAGATACTACTAAGATACCGCCGTCCATTTGAGCAGCACCAGTGATCATGTTTTTAACATAGTCAGCGTGACCTGGGCAGTCAACGTGTGCATAGTGACGAGTTTCAGTTTCGTACTCAACGTGTGCAGTTGAGATTGTGATTCCGCGCTCTCTTTCTTCTGGAGCAGCGTCGATTTGATCGTATCCGCGTGCTTCAGCACCACCAGCTTTTGCAAGAACTGTAGTGATCGCAGCAGTTAATGTAGTTTTACCATGGTCAACGTGGCCGATTGTACCGATGTTAACATGGGGTTTAGAACGTTCGAATTTAGCTTTAGCCATTCTAAATTCCTCCTTAGTTTATATAGGTTATTTTATATTTAGACTAGAAAGCGAAACTTGCGTCTCACTTTCTAAGCTTACATAAGTAGTTATACTTGAACAATCGATAAAAATCAATTATTCACCTTTATTTTTTTTAATAATTTCTTCAGAAACAGACTTCGGTACTTCTTCATAATGATCAAATGTCATTGAGAATGTTCCGCGTCCTTGAGTGTTAGAACGTAATGCCGTCGCATAACCGAACATTTCAGAAAGTGGAACCATAGCGCGAACAACTTGTGCGTTACCGCGAGCTTCCATACCTTCTACACGTCCACGACGAGATGTTACGTCGCCCATAATGTCACCCATGTACTCTTCAGGAATTACAACTTCAACTTTCATCATTGGCTCAAGAATTACTGGGCTACATTTAGAAACCGCAGCTTTAAGTGCCATAGATGCAGCGATTTTGAACGCCATCTCAGAGGAGTCAACATCATGGTAAGATCCGTCAACTAACGCAGCTTTGATGTCAACTAGTGGATAACCAGCTAGTACACCATTTTTAAGTGAGTCTTCAAGACCCGCTCCAACAGCTGGGATGTATTCACGTGGAACTACACCACCGACGATTTTGTTTTCGAATTCAAAACCTTTACCTTCTTCATTAGGTTCAAACTCAATCCAAACGTGACCGAATTGTCCACGACCACCAGATTGACGAGCGAACTTACCTTCAACTTTCGCAGCAGCGCGGAAAGTCTCACGGTATGCTACCTGAGGAGCACCAACGTTTGCTTCCACTTTGAATTCACGGCGCATACGGTCAACGATGATATCAAGGTGAAGTTCACCCATACCAGCGATGATTGTTTGGCCAGTTTCTTGGTCAGTGTGAGCACGGAATGTTGGATCTTCTTCAGAAAGCTTAGATAATGCTGTACCCATTTTATCTTGGTCAGCTTTTGATTTTGGTTCGATAGCTACAGAGATAACTGGCTCTGGGAATTCCATAGACTCAAGGATAACAAGGCTCTTCTCGTCACAAAGAGTATCACCAGTAGTAGTATCTTTTAAACCTACAGCAGCAGCGATATCACCAGCGTAAACTGTTGAGATCTCTTCACGGCTGTTAGCGTGCATTTGTAGGATACGACCTACACGCTCACGCTTACCTTTAGTTGAGTTTTTCACGTATGATCCAGAGTTTAACACACCAGAGTACACACGGAAGAACGTTAACTTACCAACATAAGGGTCAGTCATGATTTTGAATGCTAGAGCTGCGAATGGTTCTTCATCGCTAGACTTACGTTCTACTTCTTCATCTGTATCCGGAAGAGTACCTTTAATAGCAGGTACGTCTAATGGAGATGGTAGGTAGTCGATAACTGCGTCTAACAGAATTTGAACACCTTTGTTTTTGAATGCAGAACCACAGATTACTGGGAAGAATTCTACAGAAGTTGTAGCCTTACGGATACCAGCTTTAAGCTCTTCTACAGTGATTTCTTCACCTTCTAGGTACTTCATCATCATTTCTTCATCAAGCTCAGCTACCGCTTCAATAAGTTTTCCACGGTATTCTGCAGCTAATTCTTTGTGCTCTTCAGGAATTTCAACACGTTGAATGTCTGTTCCTAAATCGTTACCGTACATGTAAGCACATTCTTCAACAAGGTCAATGATACCATTGAACTCATCTTCAGCACCGATTGGTAACTGAATTGGGTGTGCGTTTGCTTGTAAACGATCGTGGATTGTTCCTACAGAGTATAAGAAATCTGCGCCGATTTTATCCATTTTGTTAACGAATACGATACGAGGTACGCCGTAAGTAGTAGCCTGACGCCAAACAGTTTCTGTTTGTGGTTCTACACCAGATTGTGCATCAAGTACTGCTACTGCGCCATCAAGTACGCGTAAAGAACGTTCTACTTCTACTGTGAAATCTACGTGTCCTGGAGTGTCAATGATGTTTACGCGATGACCTTTCCATTGTGCTGTAGTTGCAGCAGAAGTAATTGTGATACCACGCTCTTGCTCTTGCTCCATCCAGTCCATCTGAGATGCACCTTCGTGAGTTTCACCGATTTTATGAATACGTCCTGTGTAATACAGAATACGCTCAGTTGCTGTTGTTTTACCAGCATCGATGTGAGCCATGATACCAATATTACGAGTGTTTTCTAAAGAGAACTCTCTTGCCATTTGGTGTCTTGCTCCTTCCATATATGGATTGGATTTTTTATTTTAAGTAGCAAAAAAGCCACTTTATATTGTTACACATGTCAGTATGTCCAGTACCCTCATTATGTAAAACGAGCGCCCAACGAAAGGGAGAGGCATTCTCCCTCTCCACACTTCCATAAGCGACAAATAAAGCGGTTTATGCTTACATTTATTTTACGTTGAATCCTACCAACGGTAATGAGCAAATGCTTTGTTAGCTTCTGCCATTTTATGAGTATCTTCACGTTTCTTAACAGATGCACCAGCGTTGTTAGCTGCATCTAAGATTTCGTAAGCTAGACGCTCTTCCATAGTTTTTTCACCACGAAGACGAGCATAGTTTACTAACCAGCGAAGACCTAAAGTTGTACGGCGTTCTGGACGAACCTCAACTGGAACTTGGTAGTTAGCACCACCAACACGACGAGCACGTACTTCAAGAACAGGCATGATGTTCTTAAGAGCTTGCTCGAATACTTCCATAGGGTCTTTATCTGAACGTTCACGAACGATATCGAAAGCGTTATAAAGAATTGTTTGAGATTTACCTTTTTTACCGTCAACCATCATTTTGTTGATAAGGCGTGTTACTAGCTTAGAATTGTACATTGGATCTGGTAACACGTCACGTTTCGCAACAGGTCCTTTACGAGGCATATTGAGTTCCTCCTTTCATTTTAAAGTTATTATTTTTTAGCAGGTTTTGGTCGCTTAGTACCATATTTAGAACGTCCTTGCATACGTTTGTCAACACCAGCTGTGTCAAGCGCACCACGAACGATGTGGTAACGTACTCCCGGTAAATCCTTTACACGACCACCGCGAATTAATACTACGCTATGCTCTTGTAGGTTATGACCGATACCTGGGATGTAAGCTGTAACCTCGATACCGTTTGTTAAACGTACACGAGCGTATTTACGTAACGCTGAGTTAGGTTTCTTTGGAGTCATTGTACCAACACGAGTACATACACCACGTTTTTGAGGTGCAGAGATATCAGTTGATTTTTTCTTTAAAGAGTTGAACCCTTTGTTTAACGCAGGTGATTTAGATTTCCATACTTTATCAGTACGACCATTTCTCACTAATTGGTTAATAGTAGGCATTTGATTATCCTCCCTTCGCATGTTTGTATGACCACATATCCAGGTGGTTCATTATTAGTTGAAAACAAAGTTTTTGCAAGGGAGAGCAAATGCTCTCTCCTCACAAAAACAGTTTTAACTTATTATTCCTATTGCTGAAGCTCCCACTTGAATCCCCGAAACTTTTCCAAGCTTACGAACTGATTCAACTTTAGTTATGGGTATGTTATGTTGCAAAGCAGTACGAATGATCATATGGGTTAACCGCATATCAGCATCTTCCGCAATGACAACTTCTTTAACTATACCATTTTTGATTGCTTCCAATGTGCGTTTATGACCAACGACTACATTTTCAGCATTTGACACTTTTTGATAAGACATATAAATATCCTCCAAAGCATCGTTCAGGAGCAACCTTGATTATAGTAACATTTTGACTCATACAATGTCAACTAGGATTAACTGTTTTTATACAAAATTTACGACGGAAAATTTTACTGTTCCACATAAACTTCATCGTTTTCTACATTCATGTCATCTTGTGTTGTTTTAACAAGATCCACTTTGCGATAACGATTCATACCTGTTCCAGCAGGAACAAGTTTACCGATAATAACATTTTCTTTCAATCCTAGAAGCTCATCGCGCTTACCTTTAATTGCTGCATCAGTTAAGACACGAGTTGTTTCTTGGAACGATGCTGCAGATAAGAATGAATCTGTTTCAAGTGAAGCTTTTGTAATACCAAGTAGAACAGGTCTAGCTGTCGCTGGCTGTTTACCTTGCAGTAACACCTTCGCATTCGCATCAGTAAACTGATGGATATCTAGTAATGTTCCTGGTAATACATCTGTTTCACCTGCATCACTTACACGAACTTTACGTAACATTTGACGTACCATTACTTCTACGTGTTTGTCACCAATTTCTACCCCTTGCATACGGTATACTTTTTGAACTTCACGTAATAAGTATTCTTGAACTGCCGTAATGTCCGTTACTTTTAGTAATTCTTTCGGATCAATAGAACCTTCTGTTAACTCTTTACCGTGGCTAATTTGCTGTCCTGGAGTTACTTTCAGACGAGCACCGTAAGGAATAGCATACGTACGAGCTTCAACTTCACCCTGTACTACTACTTCTTGGCGATCTTTAACATCGTTGATCGCTGCGATAACACCGTCGATTTCACTGATAACTGCCTGACCTTTCGGATTACGAGCTTCGAAGATCTCCTGGATACGAGGTAAACCTTGTGTGATATCATCTCCGGCAACCCCACCTGTATGGAACGTACGCATCGTTAACTGTGTACCTGGCTCACCGATAGATTGAGCTGCGATAATACCTACCGCTTCCCCTACTTCTACGTCTGTTCCAGTTGCTAAGTTACGACCGTAACATTTCTTACATACACCGTGGCGAGTGTTACACGTGAACGCTGAACGAATGTTTACAGTTTCAACACCCGAATTTTCAACGATATGAGCAATATCTTCAGTAATTAATTGATTTTCAGCAACTAATACTTCACCTGTTTCAGGATGTTTTACAGTTTTTCTTGCAAAACGTCCAACAAGACGATCATATAATGACTCAATAACTTCATTACCCTCTTTAATCGCACCAATTAATAAACCACGATCTGTTCCACAATCATCTTCACGAACGATTACATCTTGTGCAACGTCAACAAGACGACGTGTTAAGTAACCAGAATCGGCAGTTTTTAGTGCTGTATCGGCAAGACCTTTACGCGCACCATGCGTAGAGATGAAGTACTCAAGTACTGTTAAACCTTCACGGAAACTTGATTTGATTGGAAGTTCGATGATACGACCAGATGGATTGGCCATCAGACCACGCATACCAGCAAGCTGAGTAAAGTTCGATGCGTTACCACGGGCACCGGAATCACTCATCATGAAGATTGGGTTGCGTTTATTCAAGGATTTCATCAGTTTTCCTTGAATAACATCTTTTGCATTACTCCAAATAGAGATAACGCGATCGTAACGTTCTTCTTCCGTGATTAAACCGCGACGGAATTGTTTAATTACATTATCTACTTTTGCTTGTGCTTCGTGGAGAATTTCATCTTTTTCGCCTAATACAAGAATGTCAGATACCCCAACTGTAATACCAGCTTTTGTAGAGTACTTGAATCCTAAGTTTTTCATACGGTCAAGCATGCGAGACGTTTCTGTAATTTTGAAACGTTTAAACACTTCCGCAATGATATTACCAAGGATTTTCTTGCTGAATGGCGCCACTTCTTCGCGACTAGCAATAATTTCTTTAATGTTCGCACCTTTTTCAACGAAATATTCCGCTGGTGTTTCTTTTTCAAGGTTTGAGTTTGTCGGTTCGTTAATATAAGGGAACGACTCTGGTAAGATTTCGTTAAATATTAATTTACCAACTGTTGTTAATAGAAGCTTACCTTTTTGCTCTTCAGTAAATGTTACGTTATTTACTGAACTTGCAGCAACTGCAACACGTGTGTGCAGATGTACATATCCATTTTGGTATGCAAGTATCGCTTCGTTTGCATCTTTGAAGACCATACCTTCACCGATTGCGCCTTCACGCTCAAGTGTTAAGTAGTAGTTACCTAATACCATATCCTGAGATGGAGTAACAACTGGTTTTCCGTCTTTTGGATTCAAGATGTTTTGTGCCGCTAACATAAGAATACGAGCTTCTGCTTGTGCCTCTGATGATAACGGAACGTGAACCGCCATTTGGTCACCGTCAAAGTCCGCGTTGTATGCAGTACATACAAGTGGGTGAAGACGAATTGCGCGACCTTCTACTAATGTAGGTTCAAACGCCTGGATACCAAGACGGTGAAGTGTTGGTGCGCGGTTTAGAAGTACTGGATGCTCTTTGATCACAGATTCTAAAACGTCCCAAACTTCAGGTTGTACACGCTCGATTTTACGTTTCGCACTCTTAATGTTGTGTGCTAATCCTTTTTCAACTAACTCTTTCATTACGAAAGGTTTGAACAGTTCAAGCGCCATCTCTTTCGGTAATCCACATTGATACATCTTTAAGTTCGGTCCTACAACGATTACAGAACGACCAGAGTAGTCAACACGTTTACCTAATAAGTTTTGACGGAAACGTCCTTGTTTACCTTTAAGCATGTGAGATAGTGATTTTAATGGACGGTTACCTGGTCCAGTAACTGGACGGCCACGGCGACCATTATCGATTAATGCGTCTACAGCTTCTTGTAACATACGTTTTTCGTTTTGAACGATGATGCTTGGTGCACCTAAGTCCAATAGACGTTTTAAACGATTATTACGGTTAATTACACGACGGTATAAGTCGTTTAAGTCAGAAGTAGCAAAACGTCCACCATCCAACTGTACCATTGGGCGTAGTTCTGGTGGGATAACTGGAAGAACATCTAGGATCATCCAAGATGGGTGATTTCCAGAGTTACGGAATGCTTCTAATACTTCTAGACGTTTAATAGCACGAGTACGGCGTTGTCCTTGTGCTGTTTTTAATTCCTCTTTTAAGAAGTCTACTTCTTTATCTAAATCGATGTCTTGTAGTAGCTTTTTAATCGCTTCTGCACCCATAGCAGCTTGGAATGTGCTACCATATCGATCGCGATATGCACGGTATTCTTTTTCAGAAAGTAATTGCTTCTTATCAAGTGGTGTATCTCCACTTTCTGTTACAACATAAGAAGCGAAATAAATTACTTCTTCAAGCGCGCGAGGGGACATGTCTAAGACAAGTCCCATGCGGCTCGGGATACCTTTGAAATACCAAATATGAGATACAGGAGCAGCTAATTCGATATGACCCATACGTTCACGACGAACTTTTGCACGCGTTACTTCAACGCCACATCGATCACAAACTACACCTTTATAACGTACACGTTTGTATTTTCCGCAATGACATTCCCAGTCCTTTTGTGGTCCGAAAATACGCTCACAGAACAAGCCATCTTTTTCAGGCTTTAACGTACGATAGTTAATTGTTTCTGGTTTCTTAACTTCACCGTATGACCAAGAACGAATCTTGTCAGGTGAAGCAAGTCCAATCTTCATATATTCAAAGTTATTTACATCTATCAAGGGGCCTACCTCCCTTTTAGTCTACAGGTTATCCCAATTATTCCTTAGTTGTCTCAACTTCGACATTCAATTTATCTGCTGATTGATGATCATCGTCATCTTCCGTATCACGCATTTCAATCTCTGTATCGTCGCTAGACATCATTTTAACGTCCATACCTAAACTTTGCAGCTCTTTAATCAATACTTTGAATGATTCAGGAACGCCTGGTTCTGGAACATTTTCACCTTTAACAATTGCTTCATATGTCTTAACACGTCCAACAACATCATCAGACTTCACTGTTAAGATTTCTTGAAGAGTATAAGCAGCACCGTAAGCTTCAAGTGCCCAAACCTCCATCTCACCGAAACGCTGTCCACCGAACTGAGCTTTACCTCCAAGAGGCTGCTGCGTTACAAGTGAGTATGGTCCAGTAGAACGAGCATGAAGTTTATCGTCAACCATGTGCGCAAGTTTGATCATATACATGACACCAACAGATACGCGGTTATCGAATGGTTCACCAGTACGTCCGTCATACAGGATTGTTTTCGCGTCATTTGCCATACCAGCTTCTTCAATTGTGCCCCAAACATCTTCCTCACGAGCACCATCGAATACTGGTGTTGCAATGTGAATGCCAAGGTATCTTGCTGCCATACCAAGATGAAGCTCTAATACCTGACCGATATTCATACGAGATGGTACCCCTAATGGGTTTAACATGATATCGATTGGTGTTCCGTCTGGTAAGTAAGGCATATCTTCTTCTGGTAAAATACGAGAGATAACACCTTTGTTACCGTGACGTCCGGCCATCTTGTCACCTTCAGAAATTTTACGTTTTTGAACGATATATGCACGTACAAGTTGATTCACGCCTGGTGGCAATTCATCGCCATCTTCACGGTTGAATACTTTTACGTCTAAGATAATACCGCCACCACCGTGTGGTACACGTAGTGATGTATCACGTACTTCACGTGCCTTTTCACCGAAGATCGCATGTAATAGACGTTCTTCTGCTGTTAACTCTGTTACACCTTTAGGTGTTACTTTACCAACAAGTAGGTCTCCATCTTTTACTTCAGCACCAACGCGGATAATACCGCGCTCGTCAAGGTTGCGTAATGCATCTTCCCCAACGTTCGGAATGTCACGTGTAATTTCTTCTGGTCCAAGCTTCGTATCACGAGCTTCTGATTCATATTCTTCAATATGAATAGAAGTGTACACATCATCTTTTACAAGGCGCTCACTCATAATGATCGCATCCTCATAGTTATAACCGTCCCAAGTCATGAAGCCAACAAGCACGTTACGTCCAAGTGCTAGTTCACCTAATTCCATAGAAGGACCATCCGCAAGGATTTCACCTTTTACAACTTCATTTCCAACACTTACGATTGGACGTTGGTTGTAGCAAGTTCCTTGGTTAGAACGAATGAATTTTTGCATTTTGTAGCGATCTAAGTCGCCTTTTACTGTTTGACCGTCAACTTCTACATAGCGACGTACCCAAACTTCACGTGCTTCTACGCGTTCAACAACACCAGGGTGTTTACAGATTACTGCAGCACCTGAGTCTTTTGCTGATACGTACTCCATACCTGTACCTACAATCGGAGATTCCGGATTCATTAACGGAACCGCCTGACGTTGCATGTTCGCTCCCATAAGTGCGCGGTTAGAGTCATCGTTTTCTAAGAACGGAATACAAGCTGTCGCTGCCGACACTACTTGTTTTGGAGATACATCCATGTAGTCGATGCGTTCTTTATTTGTAACAATGTTTTCACCACGGAAACGAGCTACGATATCTTCACTAAGGAATTCTCCTTCTTCAGATAACTTCATATTCGCTTGGGCTACAACATAATTATCTTCTTCATCTGCTGTTAAATAATCAACCTGCCCTGTTACAAGACCAGTTTCTGGGTCAACACGACGGTATGGTGTTTCGATGAAACCAAACTCATTTACTTTCGCGAACGAAGATAATGAGTTAATCAAACCGATGTTTGGTCCCTCTGGTGTTTCAATCGGACACATACGACCATAGTGAGAGTAGTGAACGTCACGTACTTCAAAGCCTGCGCGCTCACGCGTTAAACCACCGGGTCCTAATGCAGATAGTCTTCGTTTGTGAGTTAACTCTGCTAATGGGTTTGTTTGGTCCATGAACTGAGATAACTGAGAACTTCCGAAGAACTCTTTAATAGATGCAATAACAGGACGAATATTAATTAGTGCCTGTGGTGTAATTGCATTTGTATCTTGGATCGACATTCTCTCACGAACAACACGTTCCATACGAGAAAGACCGATACGGAATTGATTTTGTAATAGTTCTCCAACAGAACGCAGACGACGGTTTCCTAAGTGGTCGATATCATCTGTATCCCCTACCTTATACAGTAGGTTGAAGAAGTAACTGATAGAAGCAAGGATATCGCCTGGTGTGATGTGTTTTACATCACGAGTAATATTTGCATTACCAATTACATTAATTACGCGTTCGCCTTCTGACTCAGGAGCATAAATCTTAATAGATTGCAGCTCAACATCGCCTTCTACCACTCCACCCATTGGTTTCGCTGTTTTGAATCCAATGTTTTTCTCTAAGTAAGGTAAAATGCGATCAAGTGTACGACGATCTAAGATTGTTCCTTCTGCCGCTAAAATTTCACCAGTTTCTGGATCTACTAATGTTTCAGCTAAACGTTGGTTAAACAATCTGTTTTTAATGTGTAACTTCTTGTTGATCTTATAGCGACCTACATTTGCTAAATCGTAGCGCTTTGGATCGAAGAAACGAGACACAAGTAAGCTCTTTGCATTTTCTACTGTTGGTGGTTCACCAGGGCGTAGACGCTCATAAATTTCAAGCAATGCTTTTTCTGTGCTATCTGTGTTGTCTTTTTCTAATGTGTTGCTTAAGTATTCGTTATCACCTAAAAGCTCGGTGATTTCTTGATCAGAGCCAAACCCTAATGCGCGTAACAAAACAGTTACAGGAAGTTTACGCGTACGGTCAATACGCACATATACAACATCCTTAGCATCTGTCTCATACTCTAACCAAGCTCCGCGGTTTGGAATTACAGTAGCAGTAAAACCACGTTTTCCGTTTTTATCCACTTTGCCACTATAGTATACGCTTGGAGAGCGAACTAACTGGGAAACGATAACACGTTCTGCACCGTTAATTACGAATGTTCCAGTCTCTGTCATGAGTGGGAAATCTCCCATGAACACATCTTGTTCTTTTACTTCACCAGTTTCCTTGTTGATTAGACGCACTTTTACACGAAGTGGTGCTGCATACGTCACATCACGCTCTTTGCATTCGTCTACAGAGTATTTAGGTTCACCTAAGCTGTAGTCGATAAATTCAAGCGATAGATTTCCCGTAAAGTCTTCAATCGGAGAAATGTCTTGGAACATTTCTCGCAAACCCTCATCAAGAAACCACTGATAAGAAGAGGTTTGAATTTCGATAAGATTTGGTAACTCTAATACTTCACTAATACGGGCATAACTTCTTCGTTGGCGGTGGCGTCCGTATTGAACTAGTTGACCTGTCAACTGCTTCACCCCTCAAATCATGAGTATTATAAATGCACAAAAAAATTTGTGCAAAATCACAAATAAATACAACTACTGCTATTAGCGTAGTTTCTTTCTCTTAAAGATAAATACGTTGAGTCTTTCTACCTGCTCAAAAAAGAAAAATGGCTTCTAGAAGAAAACCATCATTCTGTTTCATAATCTGCTGATTTTACTATCTTTTCCAAGAGAAACAAAAATATACATCTTTCTCAACGCAGAAAATCATATATTGGCATTGTATAATGTTAACATAGCCAAAAATAACCGTCAACGTTTTTTTGATTTTATGATATAATATCCTTTTTTCTTTTCTACAACTTCGACTTCAGAAAATACTTCTTCTAGTTTCTTCAGTGCAGATGGTGCACCTTGCTTCTTTTGAATAACAATCCACAACTCTCCACCTGGAACTAAATACTCTACAGCCTTTTCTAAAATCTCATGCACGATATCCTTACCTGCACGAATTGGAGGATTAGATAGAATAGCAGCATACATACCGTCTACGTTTTCATAGACGCTACTTTGAGAAATGTGTACATTTCCAATTCTATTGTTAGCGGCATTTTCTTTCGCAAGCTCAAGTGCCCTTTCATTCACATCCACCATGTGAACTTTACGGTCTTGAAACTCTTTCGCCAACGATAAACCAATCGGTCCATATCCACAACCTACGTCTAATATATCACCTTTAATATCCGGCACTTGAAACGCTTCAATTAAAAGACGAGAACCAAAGTCCACTTCGTTTTTCGAGAACACCCCACGGTCAGATAAGAAAGTAAATTGAGATCCACGAAGTGTAAATTCCCATCGCTTACGATCACTTTTACTAGAAGGGTCGTTAGAAAAATAATGGTCTGCCATATGGCCACCTCTTTTCTTTACAGTTAAAAAAAAAGCTCGCATGAGAGCGAGCTTTTTTTAAAGCATCAAAAGTTAATTACTTAACTTCTACAGCAGCGCCAACTTCTTCAAGTTTAGCTTTCATTTCTTCAGCTTCCTCTTTAGAAACGCCTTCTTTGATTGCTTTTGGAGTGTTGTCAACTAATTCTTTAGCTTCTTTTAAGCCAAGACCAGTGATTTCACGTACAGCTTTGATAACTTTGATTTTTTGAGCGCCAGCACTTGCAAGTACTACGTCAAACTCAGTTTTCTCAGCAGCAGCTTCACCAGCGCCACCAGCTACAGCTACAGGAGCAGCAGCAGTTACGCCGAATTCTTCCTCGATAGCTTTTACTAAGTCGTTAAGTTCTAATACAGTCATAGATTTAACTGCTTCAATGATTTGTTCTTTAGTCATTGTAAATATCCTCCCTTAAATAGGTTTGTATTGTTTTATCGATAATACGTAATTATCTTTTAAAAAATTAAGCGCCTTGCTCTTCCTTTTGGTCTGCAACTGCTTTAGTAGCAAGTGCAAGGTTACGGATTGGAGCTTGAAGAACGCTAAGAAGCATAGAAAGTAAGCCTTCACGTGATGGAAGAGTAGCGATAGCTTTAACCTCATCAAGTGTTACAAGTTTACCTTCGATTACGCCCGCTTTAATTTCTAAAGCTTCATGATCTTTAGCGAAGTCGTTTAATACTTTCGCAGGAGCAACTACATCCTCGTTACTGAACGCGATTGCGTTTGGTCCTGTTAAGAATTCATTTAACTCAGCCATTTCAGCAGATTCTGCAGCACGACGAGTTAGAGAGTTTTTGTAAACTTTGAACTCAACGCCAGCTTCACGTAAGTTCTTACGTAATTCTGTTGCTTCAGAAACTGTTAAACCACGGTAGTCAACAACGATTGTAGATTTACTAGCGCGAAGTTTGTCCGCGATTTCAGTCACAACTTGTTGTTTAGTTTCGATTACTTTGCTCATGTTATTACACCTCCTGTAGATTATATAGAAGATGTACCGAAAGTGCACTAAAAACCTCCATGCCCAACTTGTAGACATGGAGGCATATAGTCACAGAAAAAAATTCCGCTTCGTATATTAACACCTAGGTAGGAAATTAAGTCTATTGACACCTACTGTCTACGGTACACTATTTAAATTCACAACATAAATGATTATATAAAAACTTCTTTATGAAGTCAACTTCCAAATTTTACGCTAATGTAGAAACGTCTACACGTACGCCAGGTCCCATTGTAGAAGCAACTGTTACGTTCTTCATGTAAGTACCTTTTGCAGCTGCTGGCTTAACTTTTTGTAAAGTGTCAGCAATTGTTCTGAAGTTTTCTACTAATTTAGCATCTTCGAAAGATACTTTACCGATTGGAACGTGGATGTTACCAGCTTTATCAACGCGGTATTCAACTTTACCAGCTTTGATTTCGTTAACAGCTTTAGTTACATCGAAAGTAACTGTTCCAGTTTTAGGGTTTGGCATTAAACCTTTAGGTCCTAATACGCGACCAAGTTTACCAACTTCACCCATCATGTCAGGAGTTGCTACTACTACATCGAAATCGAACCAACCTTGTTGGATTTTACCGATGTAATCTGTATCGCCTACGAAATCAGCTCCAGCAGCTTCAGCTTCTTTAGCTTTTTCGCCTTTAGCGAATACTAATACACGTTGTACTTTACCAGTACCGTGTGGAAGAACTACTGCACCACGGATTTGTTGGTCAGCTTTCTTAGGGTCAACACCTAAACGGAATGCAGCTTCTACAGTTGCATCAAATTTAGCTGTGTTTGTTTTCTTTACTAATTCTACTGCTTCTGTTGCAGAGTAAGCAGCTGCACGATCAACAAGCTTTGCAGCTTCTACGTACTTTTTACCTCTTTTAGCCATTTTTATTTCCTCCTCGAATGTGGTTTTAGCGGAATAACCTCCCACGTTTACGCTTATTTTCAGGTATAACCTGAGGATGCGCGCCATCCATTTATTTAAAAACGATAATCATTTACGATAATAAAGGTTGCGAATTGGAATTCCAGACCCGCAACCTTTTTTAAAAACAAATCGAATTAGTCTTCGATAACGATGCCCATACTGCGTGCAGTACCTTCAACCATACGCATTGCAGCTTCTACGCTAGCAGCGTTTAGGTCAGGCATTTTAGTTTCAGCGATTTCGCGTACTTTATCACGCTTAACAGTTGCCACTTTATTACGGTTTGGTTCACCAGAACCAGACTCAATACCAGCTACTTTCTTAAGAAGAACAGCAGCAGGAGGAGTTTTAGTAATGAAAGTGAATGAACGGTCCTCAAATACCGTAATTTCAACAGGGATGATAAGACCAGCTTGATCTGCTGTACGAGCGTTAAACTCTTTACAGAAGCCCATGATGTTAACACCTGCTTGTCCTAATGCTGGACCAACCGGTGGAGCTGGGTTAGCTTTACCTGCAGGAATTTGAAGTTTTACCATTTTAATTACCTTTTTAGCCACGAGACACACCTCCTTAAGTCCGTGATGTGGTCAATTGGACAGTGATTTGCCCTCCCACGTCATATTTTATCTGTAAGGATAAAATCTTTCAAAAAACGTCTCCGATAACGAAGACGTACTGACTTAAAAGATATTATCACTTTTTACAAATCATTTCAAGTTTCATTTTATAATTTTTCAATTTGATGGAAGTCAAGTTCAACTGGAGTCTCGCGACCAAACATGTCCACAAGCACGCTAACCTTTTTCTTCTCCACATCAATTTCTTCGATAGCACCTGTATAATCTGCGAATGGTCCCTCATTTACACGTACTGTCTCATGAAGTTCAAAGTCGAAATCAACCACTTCGTTGTCCATTCCCATATGTTTCATAATGGTAACAACTTCCTCTTCTAATAGAGGTGATGGTTTAGATCCAGAACCAGAAGAGCCAACGAACCCAGTTACACCTGGCGTGTTACGTACAACATACCAAGAGTCATCAGTCATGATTAATTCTACTAATACATAACCTGGGAACACTTTTCTTTTCATTAATTTTTCTTTACCGTTTTTCATTTCTACTTCTACTTCTTCCGGGACAACAACACGGAAAATTTTATCTTGCATACCCATTGATTCTACACGTTTCTCTAGGTTTGCTTTTACTTTATTTTCATATCCAGAATAAGTATGGACAACATACCAACTTTTTTCCATTCATTTAGGACGAGCGTCCTTCCCTCCCTGACGTACATTTTTTTGCGCAAATGAAAAAACCCGTTCACCGGGCTTTTACACAGTTCTTATAAATAACATTATATCATGGATAAGTGCTTCTTATTCAAGAATTAACCAAGAATTAACCGAATTAAAGAAGAAATGCCCATATCAACCACTGCGAAGAAAATCGCAAAGAAGACAACTGTAGCGATAACAGTCGCTGTTGAACGGAGTAATTCATCTTTTTTAGGCCAACTTACTTTTTTCATTTCGCGACCTACATCGCCGAAAAAGTTCGTTAAACGCATCTACGGGACCTCCAGTGTATTATTTCAATTATTTATTTTGTTTCCTTGTGAACTGTATGCTGATTGCATGTTTTACAGAATTTCTTTATTTCAAGTCGCTCTACCGAGCTCGTATCTTTCATCGTAGAGTAGTTTCGATTTTTACACTCTTCACATGAGAGTACAACTTTTTTCCTCATTAGTTACACCAACCTTGTAACATTATGTCCCTAAAAATGTATCATACAACAAAAGACAATGTCAATGACATGCCTTTTGTACTCTCTGCAAAAAGAAAACAGGTGATTTTTTACACCTGTAGCACTTGTTATGAATTTAAAGTGGTACTCTCTCTCATTTCCATATATCGTTCCAATTTCCGCTTCACCCTCTGTAAAGCATTATCAATAGATTTCACATGTCTATTTAACTGTTCCGAAATCTCTTGATAAGAACGACCGTCTAGATATAAAGAAAGCACTTTCCTTTCTAAATCGCTTAATAATTCAGATATTTTAGATTCTATGTCTGTATATTCTTCCTGACTTATAATCATTTCTTCAGGATCAGTTACCTTCGCTTCCGAAATAACATCTAATAATGTCCGATCAGATTCCTCATCATAAATCGGCTTATCTAAAGACACATACGAATTTAACGGAATATGTTTTTGCCTGGTTGCTGTTTTAATAGCGGTAATAATTTGTCGAGTGATACACAGTTCAGCAAATGCTTTGAATGAAGACAGCTTGTCCTCTTTATAATCACGAATCGCTTTAAACAATCCAATCATACCTTCTTGCACAATATCTTCTCGATCGGCACCCACTAAGAAATAAGATCTTGATTTCGCGCGAACAAAGTTCTTATATTTGTGAATCAAATATTCTAGAGCGTCAGTATTACCTTTTCGAACTAACTCAACGATTGCCTCATCCTCTAAATCACGAAATGTAACGTCGCCTACACTTACGAAGCCTGCTTCCACCTTGATCCCTCCGACCGCTATTTATTTAGCAATATTATACAGTAAAAAGATAAAGAGCGTCAATGCTTCAACGCTCTCCTCTTCTTAATTTTTCTAATTTTTCTGTAATATCTTTACTGAATATCTTTCGCATGGCGGGTTGCTTTTCTTTTGTGTCTTGTGTACGCCTTCTTACTTGTTGCTCCATCGCTTGTACTTCTAACTCTAATTCACGTGCAGATTTCCGAAGAGCACCTTGTGCAAATATAACCCATTGTTCCGTATAATCAGAAGTCGCAACATATATTTGTGTATTTATATTTCTAAGCTCGATCGCAAGCTGCTCTATCTTTTCATCTGCAGTTTGATTCTTCCTCGTGAATATGACTTCCACATGCGATTGTTTCATCTTTTTTTCAATACCGTGGACTGTATAAGCATCAAAAACTATCATTACCTTTGTACCTGTGTAACCTTGGTAATCCGCCATCTTATCAATCAGTGCATCTCTTGATGATTGCAAATCTACATCCCGTAGTTTCTTCAATTCTCCCCAAGCTCCGATAATGTTGTAACCGTCAACGATTAAAATATCGTTCATTTTTTATTTACCAATTTCGTGACGTTTACGATATACCTCATACATTAACAAACTTGCGGCTACTGAAGCATTTAAGGATGTAACTTTACCGACCATCGGTAAAGTTATTAGGAAATCACATTTTTCACCAATAATACGACTCATACCTTTTCCTTCACTGCCAATTACTAATCCAATTGGCATTTTACCATCTAAATTACGGTAATCCGTTTTCCCTTTTGCATCCGTACCAGCGATCCAAAGTCCACGTTCTTTTAATTCATCAATTGTACGAGATAAATTCGTTACGCGTGCAACGGGAATATATTCAATTGCTCCAGTAGATGCTTTCGCAACTGATGCTGTAAGTCCCACAGCTCTTCTTTTCGGAATAATAATTCCATGAGCTCCTGTTGCATCCGCAGTACGCATAATAGAACCTAGGTTATGCGGGTCTTCAATTTCATCTAAAATTAAGAAGAACGGATCTTCATTACGCTTCTCTGCTACTTTGAATAGATCTTCTAACTCAGCATATTGATAGGCAGCCACTTGAGCAATTACCCCTTGATGGTTCCCCTCAACTAATTGATCTAACTTCTTTTTTGGTGCATGTTGTAAAATAATCTTATTTTCTTTCGCTAGTGCTAGTACAATTTGTACTTGTCCTTTGGCAGCACCTTCTGCAACCCAAATTTTATTGATATCTCTTCCTGATCGTAACGCTTCAATTACAGGGTTACGTCCGATAATATATTCACTACTCATGATGATGTGCCCCCTTCCTTTTCTTCTAAAACAGCAATTGCCTTATATACAATTTCGTCTAATCTTTCACGATTATTTAATAAGTGATGATAGCCAATTAGCGCTTCAAATGCTGTACTATGTCGATATGTTTGTACATCCGTATTTTTTGGAACAGTACCTGAGTTTGCATTACGCCCTCTTCTTAGTACCGCTTCTTCTTCCTCAGTTAAAAATGCTGTCTCTAATAAATGATAAACAACTTTCGCCTGTGCTTTTGCCGAAACAAAGCTCGTCCCTAATCGATGCAATTGATTAGGACGAACTTTCCCTTTTTGAAGTAGATGATAGCGGATATATTGTTCATATACCGCATCACCCATATATGCTAACGCTAAGCTGTTTAATTGCTTTGCATCAATCATTCTTATCCTCTTTTCCATCTTGTACCTTGAGCGGTATCTTCTAAAATAATATTACGGTCTTTTAAATCATCGCGAATTTTATCTGATAACGCAAAATCACGATTTTTACGAGCTTCAATGCGTTTTTGAATAAGCGCCTCAATTTCTTCATCAAGCAACTCGTCTTGCGCTAATTCTAACCCTAGAATATCAAATAATGTTTCAAGTTGTTTTACATACGCTTCAATTACCACTTTAGACGTATGCTCTTCCAGTAAATATTGATTTGCATGATTTGCTACATTATATAATTCAGTGATTGCATTAGCAGTGTTGAAGTCATCATTCATTGCTTCTTCAAATGCAGTCTGGAATTTTTCCAGCTCAGCTAACCATTTCTCATTATGATCTGTTAAATCCGTACTACTTTCCATACGGTGTTTTAAGTTACCGTAAGCCGTTTTAATTCTTTCCAGTCCGTTATTTGTGCTTTGTAATAACTCTTCACTGAAATTAATTGGGTGACGGTAATGTACTGATAGCATAAAGAATCTAATTAACTGTGGATCATATTGCTTAATGATATCGTGAACCAAAATGAAGTTCCCAAGTGACTTAGACATCTTCTCATTATTAATATTAATATATCCATTGTGCATCCAATAACGTGCAAATGTTTTTCCTGTTAACGCCTCAGACTGCGCAATTTCATTCTCATGATGAGGAAATGCCAAGTCTTGACCACCAGCGTGAATATCGATTGTATCTCCTAAGTATTTACGCGCCATTGCCGAGCATTCAATATGCCACCCTGGACGACCTTTACCCCAAGGGCTTTCCCAGAAGATTTCTCCTTCTTTCGCAGCTTTCCATAAAGCAAAATCAAGAGGGTCTTGTTTCTTTTCTCCTACTTCAATACGCGCACCGTGGCGTAAGTCTGCGATTGGTTGATGCGATAATTTACCGTACCCTTCAAATTCCTTCGTTCTAAAGTACACATCGCCTTCTGATTCATATGCATATCCTTTATTCACAAGTTCTTGAATAAATTCAATAATGATATCCATATTTTCCGTTACACGCGGATGAACCGTTGCATGTTTGCAACCTAGTGCTGTTACATCTTCAAAGTACGCTTCAACGAAACGGTCAGCAATTGTCGGCACATCTTCACCTAATTCATTTGCTGCTTTAATTAACTTATCATCTACGTCAGTAAAGTTAGATACGTACTGCACATCATACCCTTTATATTCTAAATAACGGCGTACTGTATCAAATACCATAGGTGGTCTTGCATTCCCAATGTGAATATAGTTATAAACTGTAGGTCCACATACATACATCTTTACCTTATTTTCTTCTAATGGAGTAAACTCTTCCTTTTGACGTGTTAACGTATTATAAATGTGAATAGTCATTTTTATCCTTCCTTTCTACCTTTACTTCAAGTTGTTTTTTCAATTTATCAAGTTCTACTTCCATGACCTTTAATTTATCAAAAATTGGGTCTGGAAGGTCAGAATGATTTAATTCTTGACCGATCTTTACTCCATTTTGAATAACGACTCGGCCAGGTATACCTACAACTGTAGAATGTGCAGGGACTTCTTTTAATACGACAGACCCCGCTCCAATTTTAGAATTCTCTCCAACTGTAATAGAACCTAGTACCTTAGCACCTGTTGCAATTAATACATTATCCTGAATTGTAGGGTGCCTCTTTCCCTTTTCTTTACCCGTACCACCTAATGTAACTCCTTGATAGATCGTTACATTATCACCAATTTCACACGTTTCTCCAATTACAACCCCCATTCCATGGTCTATGAAAAAACGACGACCAATTGTTGCTCCTGGATGAATCTCAATGCCAGTAAAGAAACGACTAACCTGTGAGACCCAACGTGCAATAAAGAAGAAATTCTTTTTATAAAAAGCATGTGCAATTCGATGGGCCCAAACTGCATGTAATCCAGAGTAAGTCAAAATGACTTCGAAATAACTTCTTGCCGCTGGATCCTGTTCAAAAACGACTTCAATATCTTCCCGAAGCCTCTTAAACATCGACGTTCCCTCCCCTTTATGGGATGCTTTTTCGAGCGAACTAACTCCCTTAACTCCCTACTTCTCCCCCTAAATCTTTATGCACGGGGATAAAACTTATACTCATACCCATTTTTACGGTATAAAAAAAGACGCCTCTGTCATATTGACAGAGACGCCTTATAAGCGCGGTTCCACTCTGTTTAGGCTAAAGAAGCCTCAAACTCATCTCTGATAACGGTACACACCGCTTCTGCTTACTTTACGCCCTAAGACATTTCACAAAACAATTTGCTGTTCAGCAGAAGACTCGAAGGGGCATTTCAAAAATCCGCTTATAAACCACTTCCAGCCTAAAGGTGGTTCTCTCTGTAAAAAGCCTGATTTTCTACTTCTCCTTCTCGTCGCTTTTCCTTATTAGGTTTTAAGTATACTTATTATATTTCTAAACCTAGAAAATGTTAACCAATTACTTTTTGAAGACGATTTAACACTTTTTCTTTTCCAAGAAGTACAATAGCATTAGGAAGTTCTGGGCCATGTGTTTGACCAGTAGTTGCAACACGGATTGGCATAAATAAGTTTTTACCTTTATGACCTGTTTCCTTTTGGACTGCTTTAATAGCCGCCTTAATTGCTGCTGGTTCCATCGCTTCTAGTGCTTCTACTTGACCGGCAAATGCACGAAGTACTTCTGGTACTTGTTCACCTTTTAATACTTCTTGTCCTTCTTCTTCATAATCAACATGATCTTTGAAGAACATTTCAGAAAGCTCTACAATTTCAGCTCCAAAACTCATTTGGTCATGATACAACGCAATTACATCACGAATCCAAGCTTGTTCTTGTTCACTTAAAGTTTCACCTATACGTCCAGCTTTCACTAGATGCGGTAAGCTTAATTCTACCACCGTATCTAAATCTTGCTTTTTCATATATTGGTTGTTCATCCATTTTAGTTTTTGAGAATCAAATAATGCAGGTGATTTTGATAAACGAGCTGCATCGAACATTTTGATAAACTCTTCTTGAGAGAAGATTTCTTCTTCTCCCACTGGCGACCAACCTAGTAATGCAATAAAGTTAAAGATTGCTTCTGGAAGATATCCAAGCTCTTTATATTGCTCAATAAATTGAATAATAGATTCATCGCGCTTACTTAATTTTTTACGGCTTTCATTTACAATTAAAGTCATATGACCGAATTGCGGAATATCCCAACCGAAAGCTTCATAAATCATCATTTGTTTTGGCGTGTTTGAAATATGATCATCACCACGAAGTACGTGTGTAATTTCCATTAAGTGATCATCTACTGCTACCGCAAAGTTATAAGTTGGAATTCCATCTTTTTTCACGATAACGAAATCACCAAAATCATTTGAATGGAATGCAACTTCATCTTTTACAATATCTTTAAATGTGTAATCACGGTCAGCTGGTACACGGAAACGAATACTCGGAATACGTCCCTCAGCTTCAAATTCTTTCACTTGTGCTTCAGTTAAATCACGGTGGTTACCTGCGTAACGAGGTGTTTCACCACGAGCGATTTGCCCTTCACGTTCCGCTTCTAGCTCTTCTTCTGTCATATAACATTTGTAAGCTAAACCACGCTCTAATAAATCTTCATATAATTTTTTATACATATCTAAACGCTCTGTTTGACGATATGGTCCAAATTCACCACCAACATCAACACCTTCATCCCAGTCCATACCGAGCCATTTCAAGTATTTTAATTGGCTTTCTTCTCCACCAGCAACATTACGTTTTACATCAGTATCTTCAATACGAATAATAAACTTACCATCTTGATGACGAGCAAATAAATAATTAAATAATGCCGTACGCGCATTTCCGATATGTAAGTGTCCTGTTGGACTTGGCGCATAGCGCACTCTCACTTGCTTTTCCATAATTGGTACACCTTCCATTCTTAATGTCAACACATTCTATAATTGTACACCAAAAAAATGTGATTATCCATCTTACGAATTAAAAACCATTATTTTTTCTGTAATAAAACAACTGCTTGAGAAGCAATTCCTTCTTCCCTACCTGTAAATCCTAATTTTTCTGTTGTTGTTGCCTTTACATTGATATTATCAATAGACGTTTCTAATAGTTCGCTAATGCGTTTACGCATACTTTCAATATGTGGTGCCATTTTCGGCTTTTGGGCGATAATTGTACAATCTAGGTTCCCTAGCTCATAACCTTGTTCACGTACAAATTCCCAAACCTTCTGTAACAACACAGCTGAATCCGCATCTTTAAAGGTAGGGTCTGTATCGGGGAAATGTTTTCCAATATCACCTGCCGCAATTGCACCTAAACATGCGTCTGCGATCGTATGTAATAATACATCTGCATCCGAGTGACCGATCAATCCTTTCTCATGAGGAATTGTAATTCCACCGATAATTAACGGTCTACCTTCCGCAAATTCATGTACGTCAAAACCTTGTCCAATTCGAAACATTCTTTACATCCTCCTCAAGCTAAACTACTAAGCTTTATGACTCTATATTATATCGCTATCCCTATAAAGAAAAGCCCGGCCTTTGCCGAGCTTTTCTTCGCTATAATCATTGCTATTATTTCTTTTGAACGTGAAGAAAGCTTTCAGCAATTAGTAAATCCTCTGGAGTCGTCACTTTAATATTATAGTAACTCCCCTCTACTACACCTACTTGCTTCCCGATACGTTCCACGAGACTTGCATCATCTGTACCAAGGAAACAACTCTGCTTCGCACTTCTATGAGCTTCTAACAAAAGAGAAACAGAGAACCCTTGCGGTGTTTGTACAGCTTTAAGCTGAGATCTTTCTACTGTTTCGACAACAACACCCTGCTGTACTTTCTTAACGGTATCTTTCACTGGCACCGCACAAATGGAAGCTCCATATTTTTCTGCTGCAGTTAATACATCTTGGATCACTTTATTTGTTACGAACGGGCGCGCACCGTCATGTACAAGAACATACTCAACATCACTCGTATGCTGAATCGCGTTATACACACTATCTTGTCTTTCAGCTCCACCCTGAATAAATTGTACTGGCTTTTCAACCGGATACTTATGCATTAGCTCTTCAAAATATGGGCGCTCTTCTTCGTTAATTGCCATGATAATATTTTTACATGCTTTATCCTTTTCAAAAGCACGTAACGTATGCACAATAATCGGTACTTCATTAATAAGTAAAAACAACTTATTTTTGCCAGCACCCATTCGCTTTCCTTGACCAGCTGCTGGAATAATTAATGTATACATATTAATAATCCTCTACTTATAATGCTTTTTCTAATAATTTACGTTTGGCGAAAATCATACGACCAGCTGATGTTTGTAACACACTCGTAACAAGTACATCAAGTTGCGAACCTACGTATTCTCTACCATCTTCTACTACAATCATCGTGCCATCATCTAAATATGCAACACCTTGATTTTGTTCTTTTCCATCTTTTACAACATAAACACTTAGTTCTTCACCTGGGAGTACAACAGGTTTAATCGCATTAGCTAAATCGTTAATATTTAACACCGTTACCCCTTGTAATTCAGAGACTTTATTTAAGTTGAAATCATTCGTTACTACCGTTCCACCAGTGATTTTCGCCAACTTTACAAGTTTGCTATCCACTTCTTGAATATCATCAAAATCGCCTTCATAAATTTCTACCGGAATCGGCATCTCTTTTTGAATACGATTTAAAATATCTAATCCTCTGCGACCACGATTACGCTTTAAAGCATCAGAAGAATCGGCAATGTGCTGAAGTTCTTCTAACACGAATTGTGGAATCACAATTGTTCCTTCTAAAAACTTTGTTTGGCAAATATCAGCAATACGTCCATCGATAATTACACTCGTATCAAGAATTTTCCAATGAGTTGTAGATTCTTCTACCTCAGTTTCAGTTTCTTCATTCTCACTATTATTATTTTTCTTCTTCCCACGTTGTGGTAATGTAAATAATCCTAGCAATTCATTCCTCTTCTTAAACCCTACTTGGAATCCTAAGTATCCAAGTAAAAGAGTAAAGAACACTTGCAACACTGTACTAATAACTGGAATTGTAAATTCACGAATTGGTATTAAAATTAAATATGCAACAATAAGACCAGAGATTAACCCTAATGTACCAAATAAAACATCCGCTACAGGCGCCTTTACAAGGGCCTCTTCAATATGCTTAATAAGTTGAACGATATAATCTACAAGCCAAAATGTTGTTAAAAATAAAATAATTGCACCAATAATTGCACGAACATACGATCCTTCCAATAAAGGAACGGCACCCATGTCTAATACATTAATAACTTTTGGGATTAAGTAAATCCCTAATGCTCCCCCGATTACTAAAAAGAAGAGCTGTACAATCCGTTTTAACATCCAACCACCTCCTACTCATTATTAACCATTGTTTCGCTAATCAAAACGCCGAATGCAAAAGCGGACGTGTTTTTTTATAAATAGTTTTATTTACCAATATATCATATCATATACCAAAAGTGTTCTAGTGTCGTTATATTATGGAATCAATGTAATATTCTTAATTGTGTCTACTCATATAGAGATGCTCTTGAATTCTTTTTAGGCCTTCTCGTATTTTCTTCGCCCTGACTTCCCCAATTCCTTCCACATCATCTAATTCATTAATAGTTGCCCGACAAACACCTTGCAAAGTTTTAAATCGATTAATTAAATTTTCAATGATAAGTGGTGGAACACGTGAAATTTTGCTGGTGATTCGGTATCCTCTCGGTGTCACACTTTCTTCTAAACTCGTTTGCCCTGGATATCCAAGCAATTTAACTAAATCACTATCCTCTAGAAGTTGTGTATTTGCAAGTTCTTGTAACTTTTTCAAAATTTGATGATGGTCTTGTGTTTTTTCTTGATGGTAATCTTTTATTAATAGCGCTGCCTCTGCTTCTAAATCAGCTAGTAGTTCAGTAAGTTGTAAACGAATTAACCTACCTTCTGTTCCTAGTTCATGAATATAGCTCAATATTTCATTTTTAATACGTAGTACCATTTCAACACTATGTAAAACATGAACCACCTCGGACATTGTAACAACCTCTTCAAATTCTAGAATGCCCAAATTCGTAATCCCATCATTCCATACAGCTTTATATTTTTCTAACGTTTGAATAGCTTGGTTTGCCTTTGTTAAAATAACACCTATATCTTTTAGTGTATAACGTAAATTCCCTTGATATAGTGTAATTACGTTACGTCTTTGTGAAATAGCCACAACAAGGCTACCTGTCTGCTTCGCTACACGCTCTGCCGTTCGGTGACGCATTCCCGTTTCAATAGAATCAATAGATGCCTCTGGAACTAATTGTGCGTTCGCAATTAAAATTTTACTTCCCGTTTCATTTAAAATAAGTGCCCCATCCATTTTTGCTAACTCGTATAAACTAGCAGGAGAGAATGCACAATTAATATGAAAACCTCCATCGACAATACTTTTAATCTGCTCGTTATATCCAAGAACAATTAATCCCCCTGTTTGTGCGCGAAGTACATTATCTATCCCTTCGCGCAGTGGTGTTCCCGGAGCCACGAGCTGTAAAATATTAATCATATTTTTGACACGTTGCTTGTTTTCTTCCATAGCCTAGCCTCCTAATGTCAAACGAAGCGCTTCTCCCAAATTAGATACACCTACTACCTCAATCCCATCCGGAATTGTCCATCCTCCCAAATTTTTTCTAGGAATAATAGCACGTTGAAATCCTAATTTAGCTGCTTCTTGTACACGTTGTTCAATTCTTGATACTCTTCTTATTTCTCCAGTTAATCCTACTTCTCCTATTACTGCATCGGTTGGTGCCGTAGATTTATCTCTAAAACTTGAAGCTATACTTAAAGCCACAGCTAAATCAATTGCTGGTTCATCTAATTTCAAACCACCTGCTACTTTTAAATATGCGTCTTGATTTTGCAATAATAAACCTGTTCTTTTTTCTAACACTGCCATAATAAGTGATACACGGTTATGATCAATTCCCGTCGCCATTCTTCGAGGGTTTCCAAAACTAGTAGGGGAGATTAATGCTTGTATTTCTACTAAAACTGGTCTTGTTCCTTCCATTGAGGCTACCACTGTTGATCCTGCAACCCCAACAGGTCTTTCCTCAAGGAAAATTTCAGAAGGGTTTAAGACTTCCGCAAGGCCAAGTTCTTTCATTTCAAAAATACCCATTTCATTCGTGGAACCAAAACGATTCTTCACAGCTCGCAAAATACGATATGTATGATGACGGTCTCCTTCAAAGTAAAGAACTGCATCGACCATATGTTCTAACATACGAGGTCCTGCAATTGCACCTTCTTTTGTCACATGTCCGACGATAAAAATAGGGATTCCTTTCGTTTTTGCAAGTTTCATTAATTCTGCTGTACATTCACGTACTTGTGCCACGCTTCCCGGTGCTGACGTCACCTCAGGTAAATGTATCGTTTGAATAGAATCAATAACAACAAAAGCTGGATTCATCTCTTCAATGTGTGCTGCAATTCGCTGTAAATCCGTTTCTGCTACAACAAATAGATTACTACCCTTTACATGCAAACGATCTGCACGAAGTTTAATCTGCTTTGCTGACTCCTCACCCGATATGTATAGTACATCATATGAAGAATCCGCTAATTGTGATGAAATCTGTAATAACAATGTTGATTTTCCAATCCCAGGATCTCCACCAATAAGTACTAAGGACCCATCTACAATCCCGCCCCCAAGTACACGGTTAAACTCTTGAAATTTTGTTTCAATACGCGCCTCAGACTTTGTTTCTACTTCAGTAAGACGTCTTGGCTTTGTTACTTCTGTTTGAATCGCATTGGCATAATTAAGGCGCCTTGATGATATAACCGGCTCCATCTCTTCAACAAGCGTATTCCATTGACCACATCCAGGGCACTTCCCCATATATTTCGGTGACTGATAACCACACTCTTGACATGTGAATTTTGTTTTCTTTTTAGCCATATCGTTTTATATTTCACTTCACTTTCATCTATAAACAATTTATCCTTCTCGTACAAGAAAGAGGGCTATCTCGTAGCCCTCTTAGTTTGTCTATACTTATTTTACCTTTTCAGCACTATGAATGACAAATGATTCTCCTTCAACATCAAAGATAACTTTTTGTCCTTTCTCAATAGCACCTTTTAAAAGTTCTTCCGATAGTCTATCTTCTACATGTTTCTGAATTGCTCTACGAAGCGGGCGAGCACCGTATTCTCGGTCAAATCCTTTATCAGCAATGGCTGAAATCGCTCCTTCTGTTAAATGCAATTCAATCTCTTGCTCTTTTAAGCGATTCACTAACTGATTCACCATAAGTGTTACAATCTCTTGAATATGTTTTTTCTCAAGCATATGGAACACGATAATTTCATCAATACGGTTTAAGAATTCTGGACGAAATGCTTTTTTCAGTTCATCCATTACTTTACCTTTCATATCTGAATAATCGCGGCTCTCATCTTGTACGTTAAATCCAAGATGTTTATTACGTTTTAACGCGTCTGCACCAACGTTAGATGTCATAATAACAATTGTATTACGGAAATCAACCGTACGCCCTTTAGAATCCGTTAAGCGACCATCTTCTAATACTTGTAGTAAAATATTAAACACATCAGGATGAGCTTTCTCTACTTCATCTAATAGGACAACTGAATATGGCTTACGGCGAACCTTTTCTGTTAATTGTCCACCTTCTTCATATCCAACATATCCTGGAGGAGATCCAACTAAACGAGAGGTAGAATGCTTCTCCATGTACTCAGACATATCGATGCGAATCATTGCATCCTCATCACCGAACATAGATTCCGCTAACGCTCTTGCTAGCTCCGTCTTACCTACACCTGTTGGTCCTAAGAAAATAAATGAACCAATCGGACGTTTCGGATCTTTCAATCCTGCTCTAGCACGACGAACGGCTTTCGCTACAGCTACTACCGCTTCATCTTGACCAATAACACGATCGTGAAGAATGGATTCTAAGTTTAATAATTTATCAGTCTCTGTTTGTGCAAGTTTAGAAACCGGAATACGCGTCCACGTAGATACGACATTTGCAATATCTTCTACTGTTACTTCTGAGTTTTCTTGTCCTTGTTTCTCTTTCCACTGACGCTTCGTATCTTCTAACTTCTCACGCAAGCGTTGTTCCATATCACGTAAGGAAGCAGCTTTTTCAAATTCTTGACTTTGTACAGCTGCATCTTTTTCTTTTCTAATTTCCTCAAGCTTCACTTCAAGCTCTTTTAAATTTGGTGGTGTTGTATAAGAGCGTAAGCGAACCTTAGAAGCAGCTTCATCAATTAAATCAATTGCTTTATCTGGTAAGAAACGATCTGTAATATAACGATCTGAAAGCTTTACAGCTGCATCAATTGCATCATCTGTAATAGATACGCGGTGATGTGCCTCATAGCGATCACGTAAACCTTTCAAGATTTGAGTTGATTCGTCTAAACTTGGCTCATCAACATGAATTGGTTGGAAACGTCTCTCTAAAGCCGCGTCTTTTTCAATATATTTGCGATATTCATCTAACGTTGTCGCCCCAATACATTGTAACTCCCCGCGAGCTAAAGAAGGTTTTAAAATGTTCGATGCATCAATAGCACCTTCTGCTCCACCTGCACCAATTAATGTATGAAGTTCATCAATAAATAGAATAATATTTCCCGCCTGACGGATTTCATCCATTACTTTCTTCAAACGATCTTCAAATTCACCACGATATTTCGTTCCAGCTACCACTGTACCCATATCTAATGTCATAACACGCTTATCTCTTAAAGTTTCAGGAACTTCATTATTTACGATTTGTTGTGCTAATCCTTCAGCAATCGCCGTTTTACCTACACCAGGCTCTCCAATTAATACAGGATTGTTTTTTGTTCTACGGCTTAACACTTCAATTACACGTTGAATTTCTTTACCACGCCCAATAACAGGGTCTAAACGATTTTCACGTGCAACAACTGTTAAATCACGTGCTAAGCTATCCAGTGTTGGTGTATTTGCATTTGTTGAAGAGCCACCTTGGTGACCTGAACTTGCTTCATTACTTCCAAGAAGTTGCAATACTTGTTGTCTTGCCTTATTTAGGCTAACACCTAAGTTATTTAAAACACGCGCTGCTACACCTTCACCTTCACGGATTAAACCAAGTAAGATATGTTCTGTTCCAACGTAAGAATGACCTAATTTACGAGCTTCATCCATAGACAACTCAATAACCTTTTTAGCACGCGGTGTATAATGTACCGTTTGAGAAGCTTCTGTTCCGCGTCCAATTAACGCTTCTACTTCTTTTTGAACTTTCTCTGGACTTAATCCTAGAGCAATCAACGCTTTTGCTGCAATTCCTTCCCCTTCGCGTACAAGCCCAAGTAAAATATGTTCTGTTCCAATATTATTATGCCCAATGCGAATTGCTTCCTCTTGAGATAAAGCTAATACTTTTTGTGCTCTTTCTGTAAATCTTCCAAACATCATAGAAATCGCCTCCTACTTGCGCTTAGTTTTTTTCAATACGTAATCGCTCACGGATTAAGGTTGCTCTTCGATAATCTCTTTCTTCTGGTCCCAAAGGTCCTCCTGCATATTGTTGTAAAATGCCTGGTTGTGTAAGGACCATTAGCTCAGTCAAAATATTTCTCGATACACCTTTTATATATCCTAAATCAATACCAAGTCGTACATCTGATAAGCAAGTGGCTGCTTCCGCAGATTGAATTAACCGACTGTTTGCTAGTATGCCATAAGAGCGATAAACTTTATCTTCAAGCTCAATGCTTGAATTTTGTACAATTAATTCTCTAGCCATTTTTTCTTGTTGTATGATTTGTTGAATGACACTCTTTAAATCTGCAATAATATCTTCTTCAGATTTTCCTAGCGTCATTTGATTTGACACTTGAAATATATTACCTAACGCTTCGCTACCTTCACCGTATATTCCTCTTACTACTAACCCTAATTTCTGAATTACTTGTATAATACGGCTAATTCTTTTCGTTAAAACGAGTCCTGGTAAGTGAATCATTACAGAAGCCCTTAATCCAGTACCAACGTTAGTAGGACAACTCGTAATATATCCAAGTGATTCATCAAAAGCATATTCAACCTCTTCCTCTATCCAATTATCTATTTGATTGGCACTTTGAAGAGCCTCTGATAATTGCAATCCTGAAAATAAGCACTGAATTCGAATATGGTCTTCTTCATTAAGCATAACACTAATATGTTCGCTTTCTGACAATAGACATGCTCCATATTCTGTTCCTGCAAGGTTGGGACTAATTAAATGCTTTTCAACTAATACTCTCCTTTGAAGAGGTGTTAATTCATTCATTTTTAATAGTTCAAACTCTCCAAAAGGTTCTACCGTTTTATTTATAAATTCCTTTTTAAATAATTCATGAATCTGTTTAGCTTCTTCTTCGCTTTGCATAGTAGAGAATTGATATTTTTTAAAATTACGAGCCAAACGAATTCGACTACTTAAAACAATATCAGAATCAGGGCCATCCCCCTTCATCCATGGACTAATCGCTTCATTCATAATTTTGTCCAGTGACATAGAACTATTCCCCCTCTCTATGCTCACTAAGCTGATTTTCAAGACCTCGAATTTTATCCCTTACTTCAGCAGCTTTCTCAAACTCCTCTTTCTGTACGTATTGTTTCAGAATGAGTTTTAGTTCATCTAATTCTTTCTTTAAGTGAACATTTCCTTCTATACGTTCCGGAATTTTTCCACAATGATCTGTATGTCCCCCGTGAAGACGTTTTAATAATGGCTTTAAATGTTCCTTAAATGTATCGTAACAAGAAGCACATCCAAAGCGTCCCACCTTTGTAAATTGTTCATATGTCATCTTACAATCTGGGCATCTTAATATACTTGTATTCGAAAACCCGTTTTTTCCTTCTTCAAACATTGTTGATTCACCGTGTAATAACCCAGCAAATAAATCATGAAATGAAAAGTTAGACTGCGATGATTGAAAGAAAGACGTATAGCCACTTTGTTCTGCACATTGCTCACAAAGATGAACTTCCGCCTTCTTTTCGTTGATTACTTTTGTATAATGTAAAGTTGCTGGTCTTATATTACAGTTTTGACAAGTCATCACTATCCCCACCTTTATAACAGGAACGATCTATCTCATAGTACTTTTCATACATTACTAGATGGTTCACTTTCCTTTATTCGTTTAAATAAAAGTGCGTGTTCTTTTTTCAAAACCTCTACAATATTTAACTACCTTATCTCTTAGTTATTATTCTTTTACAACAGCTGTATTTATTTATATTTCAGTGTTCTTAACATTGCGCATAATATTCGAGCCCTAAGTTCATCTCGAGAAGGAACATCCATTGATAATACAGAACGATCTAGTACACTTAGCATAAGTTTAGCTTCACGATTTGTTATGATTCCCTCTTCTATTAAACGTATAATCATACTCTCTGCATTCCCTTGTGCAATGCTATGATCAATCATATGAAGCATTTGATCAATAATGTCTATATCATCATGCAGTTTGACTTTTATAATGCGAATGTAACCTCCTCCACCACGTTTACTTTCTACTACAAATCCTCTTTCTAACGTAAAACGGGTATTGATTACATAATTGATTTGAGATGGTACGCACTCGAATCGATCCGCAATCTCATTTCTTTTGATTTCAATCACATTATTATTACTTAAGTCAATAACTTGCTTTAGATATTGCTCAATGATATCAGATATATTTCTCATTTATCCGCCACCTTTATTGACTTTGACTATCTTTGACTTTAATTATATACGTATTAATAAAATTTGCAACTCTTTTGCTTATTCACTATCCTAGCCACGTTCCCTTGTATTTAATCAAAATAATTATTATTTAAACACATTTTTTAATTACTATGGATTATAAAAGAAAACACAAAAAAACACGAATCATTTGATTCGTGTTTTAGCTTGCTTGGCGACGTCCTACTCTCACAGGGACAAGGTCCCAACTACCATCGGCGCTAGAGAGCTTAACTTCCGTGTTCGGTATGGGAACGGGTGTGACCTCTC
>NZ_BTRL01000035.1:0-3070 GCF_054771475.1 Bacillus sp. MN7755 | reverse complement strand
GTATGTTCTTTGAAAACTAGATAACAGTGTAGCTCATATTTTTTAATTTTTAGTTTGGTTAAGTTAGAAAGGGCGCACGGTGGATGCCTTGACACTAGGAGTCGATGAAGGACGGGACTAACGCCGATATGCTTCGGGGAGCTGTAAGTAAGCTTTGATCCGAAGATTTCCGAATGGGGAAACCCACCATACGTAATGGTATGGTATCCTTATCTGAATACATAGGGTAAGGAAGACAGACCCAGGGAACTGAAACATCTAAGTACCTGGAGGAAGAGAAAGCAAATGCGATTTCCTGAGTAGCGGCGAGCGAAACGGAACATAGCCCAAACCAAGAGGCTTGCCTCTTGGGGTTGTAGGACATTCTATACGGAGTTACAAAGGAACGAGGTAGACGAAGCGACCTGGAAAGGTCCGTCGTAGAGGGTAACAACCCCGTAGTCGAAACTTCGTTCTCTCTTGAATGTATCCTGAGTACGGCGGAACACGTGAAATTCCGTCGGAATCTGGGAGGACCATCTCCCAAGGCTAAATACTCCCTAGTGATCGATAGTGAACCAGTACCGTGAGGGAAAGGTGAAAAGCACCCCGGAAGGGGAGTGAAAGAGATCCTGAAACCGTGTGCCTACAAATAGTCAGAGCCCGTTAATGGGTGATGGCGTGCCTTTTGTAGAATGAACCGGCGAGTTACGATCCCGTGCGAGGTTAAGCTGAAGAGGCGGAGCCGCAGCGAAAGCGAGTCTGAATAGGGCGTTTAGTACGTGGTCGTAGACCCGAAACCAGGTGATCTACCCATGTCCAGGGTGAAGTTCAGGTAACACTGAATGGAGGCCCGAACCCACGCACGTTGAAAAGTGCGGGGATGAGGTGTGGGTAGCGGAGAAATTCCAATCGAACCTGGAGATAGCTGGTTCTCCCCGAAATAGCTTTAGGGCTAGCCTTAAGTGTAAGAGTCTTGGAGGTAGAGCACTGATTGGACTAGGGGTCCTCATCGGATTACCGAATTCAGTCAAACTCCGAATGCCAATGACTTATCCTTAGGAGTCAGACTGCGAGTGATAAGATCCGTAGTCAAAAGGGAAACAGCCCAGACCGCCAGCTAAGGTCCCAAAGTGTGTATTAAGTGGAAAAGGATGTGGAGTTGCTTAGACAACTAGGATGTTGGCTTAGAAGCAGCCACCATTTAAAGAGTGCGTAATAGCTCACTAGTCGAGTGACTCTGCGCCGAAAATGTACCGGGGCTAAATACACCACCGAAGCTGCGGATTGATACCAATGGTATCAGTGGTAGGGGAGCGTTCTAAGGACAGTGAAGTCAGACCGTAAGGACTGGTGGAGTGCTTAGAAGTGAGAATGCCGGTATGAGTAGCGAAAGACGGGTGAGAATCCCGTCCACCGAATGCCTAAGGTTTCCTGAGGAAGGCTCGTCCGCTCAGGGTTAGTCAGGACCTAAGCCGAGGCCGACAGGCGTAGGCGATGGACAACAGGTTGATATTCCTGTACCACCTCTTTATCGTTTGAGCAATGGAGGGACGCAGAAGGATAGAAGAAGCGTGCGATTGGTTGTGCACGTCCAAGCAGTTAGGCTGATAAGTAGGCAAATCCGCTTATCGTGAAGGCTGAGCTGTGATGGGGAAGCTCCTTATGGAGCGAAGTCTTTGATTCCCCGCTGCCAAGAAAAGCTTCTAGCGAGATAAAAGGTGCCTGTACCGCAAACCGACACAGGTAGGCGAGGAGAGAATCCTAAGGTGTGCGAGAGAACTCTGGTTAAGGAACTCGGCAAAATGACCCCGTAACTTCGGGAGAAGGGGTGCTTTCTTAACGGAAAGCCGCAGTGAATAGGCCCAAGCGACTGTTTAGCAAAAACACAGCTCTCTGCGAAGCCGTAAGGCGAAGTATAGGGGGTGACACCTGCCCGGTGCTGGAAGGTTAAGGAGAGGGGTTAGCGTAAGCGAAGCTCTGAACTGAAGCCCCAGTAAACGGCGGCCGTAACTATAACGGTCCTAAGGTAGCGAAATTCCTTGTCGGGTAAGTTCCGACCCGCACGAAAGGTGTAACGATTTGGGCACTGTCTCAACCAGAGACTCGGTGAAATTATAGTACCTGTGAAGATGCAGGTTACCCGCGACAGGACGGAAAGACCCCGTGGAGCTTTACTGTAGCCTGATATTGAATTTTGGTACAGTTTGTACAGGATAGGCGGGAGCCTTTGAAACCGGAGCGCTAGCTTCGGTGGAGGCGCTGGTGGGATACCGCCCTGACTGTATTGAAATTCTAACCTACGGGTCTTATCGACCCGGGAGACAGTGTCAGGTGGGCAGTTTGACTGGGGCGGTCGCCTCCTAAAGTGTAACGGAGGCGCCCAAAGGTTCCCTCAGAATGGTTGGAAATCATTCGTAGAGTGCAAAGGCATAAGGGAGCTTGACTGCGAGACCTACAAGTCGAGCAGGGACGAAAGTCGGGCTTAGTGATCCGGTGGTTCCGCATGGAAGGGCCATCGCTCAACGGATAAAAGCTACCCCGGGGATAACAGGCTTATCTCCCCCAAGAGTCCACATCGACGGGGAGGTTTGGCACCTCGATGTCGGCTCATCGCATCCTGGGGCTGTAGTCGGTCCCAAGGGTTGGGCTGTTCGCCCATTAAAGCGGTACGCGAGCTGGGTTCAGAACGTCGTGAGACAGTTCGGTCCCTATCCGTCGTGGGCGTAGGAAATTTGAGAGGAGCTGTCCTTAGTACGAGAGGACCGGGATGGACGCACCGCTGGTGTACCAGTTGTTCTGCCAAGGGCATAGCTGGGTAGCTATGTGCGGAAGGGATAAGTGCTGAAAGCATCTAAGCATGAAGCCCCCCTCAAGATGAGATTTCCCATAGCGTAAGCTAGTAAGATCCCTGAAAGATGATCAGGTTGATAGGTTCGAGGTGGAAGCATGGTGACATGTGGAGCTGACGAATACTAATAGATCGAGGACTTAACCATATAATATGTAGCAAATGTTATCTAGTTTTGAAGGAATATGCCTTCATAGTTTGGTGATGATGGCAGAGAGGTCACACCCGTTCCCATACCGA
>NZ_BTRL01000034.1:0-23563 GCF_054771475.1 Bacillus sp. MN7755 | reverse complement strand
GCAGAGCATGTACCATATGTCAAACCTTTTCCTGTTTCTTTATATGCATGATCCCATAGAAATAGGAAGTGATTGAATACAAAACGAGAACAACCAATCGTTTTATTGATTAGTGTCGCTTGTGCTTTATTTGGATAGATACGAAATTTATATGCTTTATTGATCATCATTCATTTCACCCCCATTTCGATATGGTTCTATTATATAACGAACATACATTCGATGGGTAGTGAAGTAACAGTTTATGTATGTCGAACAATTAAGATGGCTTTCTGCCATCCCTTGTCCGAAGTCAATTCATCTCCCACCTACTCACTTCCGTTCCTTGAGGAAGGAGTCTTCTTGGCTAAAATGATAAACACTTTATCTATCCTCTCCATCACAAATGCTAATACAGCAAATACAAGCAATGTACCAATACCATGATTAGTGAGATACACATAGTCCTCATTTGCTGTTACATAGTACATTTTATTTTGAAAAAAATCTAAATCCCTAACTCTTTCGTTCTTCAGAAACTTACACTCAATAATTTTAAGCTCGTCCTCATCTAATAAGTTATTAAGCACCCTTTCGACCTCATGCACCGTCCACTTATTTGTATTTCTTAAATCATGCAATTCAGGAAACAAACTGATTACGGATTCTTTCTTGCCGCCCTATTTCATGTTCAGTACGTGTTTTTATAGCGTGGTCCCCTTTTAAGATGCTAACTACTTCCTTTTTCACCTTTCTGTCCATTATGGGGAATAGAGATAATTGAATCACTTAAAATCCCAGTATTACTGAATTTTTTTTATTAATATAAAATACGGTACGTGAAATTTTTTTATTTAGGATAGAAAATTTTGATTTCAAATTTAATTTTCATAATAATAAATAAAAGCTGACTTTACATCGACTATCTTTATATAGCCCAGTACCTAAAAAACCGCCATCTTTGACAGCTATAATATCAGTAATCTTGTAGTTAAGCGAACCATGCCCATAGTAAACCTCTACTAATACCTGTTCCCGTGACCAAAGAGCATCATGTTCCTTTTTAACTCTTTCATCAGTTCTAATAATGAACCCACCTACACCCAAAGTACAAAGTAGATATTTATTTCTGATATATTCCTAATGGTTAATAATTAATGTGTAATTTCTATATAACAAAGAAAAAAGCGCCCTGAAACAGGGCACTTCACTTTTACCTAATGAACTAATATTAGCAGTTGGGTACAATGTTGTTCCTCCAATTGAAACATTTATTTCATTTGTTAATGGAACACTTTGTTCATTAATTTCGGGTATTGGGATATTTGTGTTTTTATATCTGCATCTAGTATTATTTTGATCGAAATCCTTAGATTTTCCCTACAAGGTCAAGGCTTGGTTTAAGTGTTGCAGAACCCTCTTTCCATTTAGCTGGACAAACTTCACCTGGGTTGTTACGTACGTATTGAGCTGCTTTAATTTTATTAACAAGGATGCTTGCATCACGACCGATACCGTCTGCATTAATTTCCATAGACTGGATAACACCATCTGGATCGATGATAAATGTACCACGAGCAGCAAGACCTTCTTCTTCAATTAAAACATTGAAGTTACTAGTAATTGTACGAGTTGGATCACCGATCATAATGTATTCGATTTTGCCAATGGTTTCTGAGTTATCATGCCAAGCTTTATGTGTAAAGTGAGTGTCTGTAGATACAGAGTATACTTCAACGCCTAACTCTTTAAGAGTTGCATATTGATTTTGTAAGTCTTCAAGTTCAGTTGGACAAACGAATGTGAAGTCTGCTGGATAGAAGCAAACTACACTCCACTTACCTTTTAAATTTTCCTCAGTAACCTCTATAAATTTACCATTATGGTACGCCTCTGCTTTAAACGGTTTAACCTCTGTCCCAATTAATAACATAATAAAATTCCTCCTAATAGTTTTTTTGATAAGCCTAAATATATTTGTTTATAAGAGTTTGAACCTATTTTAAATCACAATTCTTAAGATCAATCAATTTAGTTTTATATTTTAGTTTGTAACCAAACCAAATACATAAAAAAATAACCACACTACTATATGTTGTACAAAGATTATCCCATGAAATCTCCATTTTGAGGATAGCATTATACTCTTGACCTACTATAATAGTTATACATAATATAATTGAAATTATAGGAGCCATTGGAAACCATTTAGCTTTATAAGGAAGAGTGTTAATATCTTTCCCTTGTGCTATATATGCCTTTCGGAATCGATAATGACATAATGCAATGCCTATCCACGATAAAAAACCTGATAGCCCTGATGAATTTAGCAACCACATAAATATCACTCCTTCGCCAAAAAATGAAGATAGAAAAGCGAACATACCCACTAGAGAAGTTATAATTAAAGCATTTACTGGTATACCATTTTTATTTAACTTCAAAAGTGATTTTGGAGCTTTCCCCTCCTTAGCCAAGGACCAAAGCATTCGAGTAGACGCATATACTCCCGAATTCGCAGCTGATAAAATAGAAGTTAATATTACAGCGTTCATAACCGATGCTGCAAATGCAAGACCAGCCTTTTCAAATACTATTGTGAAAGGGCTCTTTGAGATATTTTCAATATCACTATTCACCAAATAAGGATTTGTATATGGAATAAGCAATCCGATAATTAGAATAGAACAAATATAAAAAAGTAGAATTCTCCAAAACACCTGTTTTATAGCCTTGGGTACATTCTTTTTAGGATTCTTACTTTCTCCAGCTGCAACCCCAATTAATTCTGTTCCTTGAAAAGAAAATCCTGCAATCATAAAAACGGAAAGGATACTGAAACTATTAGATGGAAAAGGTGCTTCCTCTATAGTGAAATTTTTAAACCCTATAAATTCTCCACCTATGATTCCAATAATGGTAAATAATCCTACTAATAGAAAAATTATAATTGTGATTACTTTAACTAAAGAAAACCAGAATTCAGCTTCTCCAAATGACTGTGTAGAAAAGTAATTAAGCAATACAATAATGGTTAAGAAAATAGCACTCCATATAATTCCTGGAACTGATGGGAACCAGAATTTCATTATGATAGCAGAGGCGGACAATTCAACTGCTATTGTAATTGCCCATGTATACCAATAATTCCATCCAAGAGCAAAACCAAGAGCTGGATCTACAAATTTAGTGGCATATGTACTAAATGAACCTGAATCAGGTAGGTATGTAGCTAATTCACCCAAACTCATCATAATTAAATACACCATTACGCCTATTAAAATATAGGCTAATAAAGCTCCACCGGGGCCAGCCATTTGAATAGATGTACCACTAGAAACGAATAAACCTGTACCAATTGATCCGCCTATAGCAATCATAGTCAGATGTCTTGTTTCTAATGTTCTTTTTAGCGCACCTGTAGGCTCTCCATTAGGTCTATGTATTGTATTGTCTATACTTGCAGTTACAGTTGCTCTTTCGGAACTCATGATTTCCTCCATATATATATCGTGTTTAGAGATTAATTAAACTTATCAGAAACCTGATAAAAATGGATTGGGTATCTATTTAAAGTTTAATTAGAACAATATAAAATCAATCTATTTTCTAATGTACATCAGTATGTTTTAATTCTTTAAAATCCAAAACAATACAGCCGAAGGGAATGAACACTTCTCTCCGACTGTAAAATGTTTTAATAAATCTAAAGCTTAAACTTCAACTAACTCCTTAGTATCTTCATAGATTTCTCCCATAGTCTCATGAGAAATATTTTTAATTAAATCTTCTTCAGATGCATAACTAAAGACCACAACAGTACGACGAGAATCATTTTCTAAAGGTGTCACCCTATGCAATGTAGTGCCAGCTTTCATAAAGTAACAATGGTCTTGGGGAACATATATATTTTGAATTTCACGATTTTCAAGTACCGCTTTTAATCCCGTTTCAGGATTTTCTTTATCCCATACGGTATTAGGAATATATTCAACAATAGCGCCTTCCCCTTCTTTAGGTGCTTCAATTACCCAAATTAAAGCAAATGTGTAGTCATCCCAATGCCAACCATGAGTATCACCTGTTTTTTGCTGATTATTAATAATAAATTCTTCTGGCGTATATGGAATACGATGTACCGGTTCATTATTATTTAAAAATGTTAAGAAGTTTAATATCACTTCAGATTTAAAAAATGCTGGAATTATCTTTCCCTTTTCAGAAATACTGTCACGATTTACTACATTAAAGTTACGAGGTGTATTACCTGTAGCTTTAATAGTAATATCACGACGTTTTGCATTTTCTGAAAGAAGATATTTCGCTTCAGCAGACATAGCTGCAATTAAAGGTTGAGGTAGCATGTCATTCATCATTGCTAATCCTTCATTTTTAAATCTCTCCTGAAGTACCAGTAAGTAATCTTTTTGAAGCGAGTTGATATGATTTTCTATAATAGTGTCAAATTGTTTTTGAAATTCCATAGTAAATTCCTCCTAATTTTCAAATAAGTATAGTTTATTTATCATCAATTACTTTAATCGCATGTAAACCATTACTGCTTTGTACAGAGAGTCCTAATTCGAGACAATAATTGAGGTAGTCTGTAATATCTTTCGTAATTATCTCTCCTGGTAAAAGAACAGGAATACCCGGAGGTGTAACAAGGACTGACTCAGCAGCCACTCGTCCAATAGCTTGATCTAACTCCACATATTTTACCTTTGCAAAATATGCTTCTCTTGGTGTGAGGGCTGATTGAGGTGGTGTTAGTACGTTCATAGACCACTGACTTCTTGCAAATTGTTTTGCATCTGACTGTATTTCCCCATTGTTGAATCTTCTAGCCAACGAACCTAACGCTTGTACTAGTCGACTAATATCCGATTCATCATGCCCAATTGTAATAATAAAAAGAATATTATTCACATCGGAAAGCTCAACTTCTATGCGGTAATCATCTCGCAAAATATTTTCTACTTCTCTTCCTGTTACACCCCAATTAGTAACGTTTATACAAAGCTTTGTCTCATCTAAAGCAAAACTAGAGCTCGAATGATTCAAATCTTCTGGTTTTAAACAAGAAAGTCCATACATTTGATCAATTTCATTTCTAGCTTTACGAGATAATGCAATTGCACGTCCTAATAATTTCTCTCCGTTTATCGCCAGTTGTTTGCGGGCAGCATCTAAGGAGGCCATTAATATATAATTTGCACTAGTAGTAGTAATTAAAGAGAAATTCTCTTTAACTCTGTCTAAGCTAACTAGCCCCTCTCGAACATTGATAACACTTGTTTGAGTAAATGAACCACCCATTTTATGCATACTAGACGATGCAATATCCGCACCAGCTTGCATTGCAGACATTGGTAAATCAGGATGAAAATGAACATGTGAACCCTGAGCCTCGTCAACTATTACAGGGATTCCTTTCGAATGAACATAATCTATTATTTGTTTCAAGTCTGTTACAACACCATAATAGGTAGGGTTTATTATACATACCCCTTTAACGTCCGGGTGCTCATCTAAGGTTTTTTGAATATTTTCTAGACTAATCCCATGACAAACTCCATATACAGGATCAATTTCAGGGGATATAAAGATTGGTACCGCACCGGATAGTATAAGTCCACTAACAATAGAAGCATGAACATTCCTAGGTACAATTATCTTATCTCCAGGATTACAAATGCTCATAATCATAACTACATTAGCACTACTAGTACCTTGAACACTAAAAATCGTGTAGTCAGCCCCAAAGGCTTTTGCAGCTAGCTTCTGAGCCTCATGAATAATTCCAGTTGGATGGCGTAAATAATCTAATGGCGGTATTCCTACTAAATCAAAATCTAAAGTGTTTTTCCCAAAATATGTTGTAAATTCCTCATCCAAACCTCTTCCCTTTATATGGCCAGGGGTATGCATTTGTAGAAAATTACCCTCTATGTAATTTTTTACTCCAGTAATTAGTGGTGTTTCATATTGCTCATCTTTACATTTACTTTTTATGGTATTTAATTGGATCTGCAAAGAATCACCTCTCTTAATTATGTACTTTCAAATTTGATAAAATGAAAATTTTCCATTTAATATCCATTACATATCTACTCACTAATACCCTCAATGATATTCGTATCTATAATTCTCTTGCCTTATCCCTCCTATTTATCTAAGCCACTTAAGATTAAATCTAAATTTATCGAAATTGAAATTTCTCAAGATTCAATTTTTATTATATATTTACTGAAAATATTGTGAAGTAGGCACTTTTTTGTATCAGAGTACCCCATTGCATACATAATTACTTATAGTAAGTTATTAACTATAAGTAAATAATTAGAAGACATTCTTAATACAAAAAAAAGCCCCATTGTATAGGGCTCAAAACATTCGTGATTTCCAGCATAAGAATAAATCTAGTTAAATATCCAACACTTTAACCTTGCTAAATTTTTTAATATGATTTATATAATCTGTTGCACTTTCCTCTAATTTCTCATCAGGTAAATTATAATCTACACCATAAAGAGCAAATGTAGGAAGGAATTTCATACCAGTATAAAGACAAGACGCTTGATAAGGTCTTAACAATTCACTTAATGTATACTCATTTGCCTCACCAGCTCGATATTCTTGTTCTATCACACCAGCTGAAATGGCTAACCCAAATTCTTTTCCACGAAGCTTATCTCCTGTTGATCCATATGCAAATCCATATGTCAAAATATCATCAAACCATTTCTTCAATAATGGTGGCGAACTATACCAGTAGAATGGAAATTGAAAAATATAACGGTCATGTTCTACTAACAACTTTTGCTCACGCTCAATGTCAAAATTCCAATCTGGATACTCCTTATATAGTTCATGTATTGTAAAATCTTCCGGGTATTTTTTTAATTCTTCTAACCAACGTTTATTAATGCGAGACTTCTCAATATTAGGATGTGCAATAACTACAAGTGTTTTCATGAATATACTCCCTCTCAAAAGATTAACATCACATTCGTAAAATAATCTTTTTATATTTTGGTAATATTGACATTATCTACTACATATAGCAATATTTAAAGTACGCACTTTTAAGTTCCATAGGCACTTTTAAGTTTCATAGGTACTTTTAAGTGCCTAATTAAGAGAAAGGAGATTCAAATAATTTTAGGACTATTCTATTTGAATTACATAACACTTTTGTGAAACCTAATATGAAAACGCATTCTTTTGTATGTAATCTTATTCTTGAAAGGAGAATATGCAATGAAAACTTATAACTTCCCTATCGAAGTAACTCTTGACGTTGTAGGTGGTAAATGGAAAGTAGTAATATTATGTATTTTGCTTGATGGAAAAAAAAGAACTAGTGAGATAAAGCGAGCTATGCCTAGTATTACTCAAAAAATGCTTACACAGCAATTAAGAGAATTAGAATCTGATGGAATTATCGATCGCACTGTTTATACTCAAATCCCACCAAAAGTGGAGTACTCTTTAAGTGAGTATGGAACGTCTTTAACCAAAGTACTTGATAATATGTGTGAATGGGGTAAAAACCACATTGAAAAAAAACTAGAAGATGACCTTCTTTCTGCTAATTAAACAGCTATATAACTGGTGCTAAACTGGCCTAATTCAAATAATTATATAAGAGTTTTTTCATCATGTTATATTGGTTTTTGTTTTTATATCCCTTTTAAAATAAGCATGATTTCCCTCCAAAATACTCGTAAAAAAATATATTAATAATTTATAAATAAATTTAAAAACAATTGACTTTTCTGAATCTTTAAATATAATTAGCTTGTCATATGTTGCCAATATAATTAAACTTTTTTGTCAATGTACATAACAAAAAAGTTTAATTTAGCAATTATGAATATAGGCTTCTACTCAATATTACTGCTCAAAATTGAGTAGGAGATGAATAGTCAAAAAACTATTCGAAGATAATTATTAAAAATTTATGGAGACAGAAAAGGAGATTATTAAATGAACGTAAAAGAAAAGATGCAACTAGGAGAAATTTATTGTGGGTTTGACAATGAATTAGTAACAGCAAGAGAAAATGCTAAAAAACTTGCAAGATTGTATAATGTAACCACGGATACTGACCGTGATTATCGTGATATGCTACTTACAAAGCTATTCAAAAAACGTGGTTTAAATACATTCGTAGAGCCCAACTTCCGTTGCGAGTTTGGATATAACATCGAGGTAGGCGATAATTTCTTTGCAAACTTTGATTGTATTATTTTAGATTGTGGTAAAGTGACCATTGGAAATAATGTATGGCTAGGACCAAGGGTACAAATTTACGCTGTAAATCATGTAAAAGAACCACAAGCTAGACTAGAAGGATATGAAATAGCTGCACCTGTAAATATCGCTGATAATGTTTGGGTAGGAGGAAATACGGTAATAAATATGGGCGTTTCTATCGGTGAAAACAGTATTATTGGATCTGGAAGTGTAGTAACGAAGGATATTCCGGCTAATGTTGTAGCAGTAGGAAACCCTTGTAGAGTGATTAAGTCAATAAGTGAACTTTAAGTATAACCAGTATTCTTATATATACCATTTAATTTTTATATTAGGATGAAATATTTGATTTAGGTAAAATAAAACCCTATAGAGTAGATACTATGAAAATCTACTTTATAGGGCTTTATTCTGATTATCAAACTAATTGTACTGCCTTTTGATGACTATCTTCATGGTCAAGATACCTTGTTCCAACTTCACACATTTGTAGTAAAATTACTTCTAATTCCATTCCTTTAGCAGTAAGAGAATATTCCACTTTTAGTGGTACTTGATGATATATCTCTCTTTTAATCAATCCATCTCTTTCCAATTCTCTCAATTGTTTGGTTAACATTTTCGAGGTAATTCCAGGAAGTAAACTCTTCAATTCACTGAAGCGCTTGCTTTTAGTAATTAAGTAATACATAATTAAAGTCTTCCATTTTCCACCTATCATGTTTAATAATAATTCTATTCCACAATTATATGTAGCGCCCTTCAAAATATTCCCCCTATTTACATATGATAAGTCAGATTAAACCGACTATATACCCAATAATATCCATTCTTAAGTATCTTTCTGATGAATTTTTAACATATAGTTATGATAAAACCATACAAATAAATCCAAATCTCTAATTTATTATTCTTATTGTAGAAAATCACTTATATAGAATTATTTAATTTTTAAATATATCCTTTTCTTTCAACCTAACTTTGAAAAACTCGCAACCTCAAATAACCCAAGCGATTCCCTATATATAAATAATACACTTCTAATAAAACACCTGGCAAGCAAAAAACTATTTTCATATGTTGAGAAAAAAGTTTTCATCATCATCTTTTTACAATCTAAATCGAGTAAATTTAGGGTTTATACTTTTTTTATGAAAATAAGAATGAAATACTTTCAATACAATCAAATTAGTCATAACAAAACTACTATTATGCATTTCGATAGGGTAAAAGATATTTTTAGCCATATATTTATAAAAAGGTGTGTTTGTCAAATTTTGAACAATATATCATTGAAGCATAGACGCAAAATTATCATATGTATACGTATCTCCTGGTTTTCTCACTGCTGTAGGCATATTTTCTTCTACATAATCTCTAAGCATTGTATATTCATTATCTTGATAATGAATATACAATGGTCTAGGATCTACGTAATCACCCCCTGATGTATGGATAAGTAGATGCTCTAACTGGTTCACCTATGTTATTTTGATACTTTAATCCGCCCATATATTTCTATTTACATCAATTTTCCCTTGTTCAACTAACTGCATGACAGCACTAGCAGTAAAAACTTTTGATACTGATGCTAATCGAAAAACTTTTTTTTAGGATCGATGGGAATGTTATCTTCTTTTTTGGAAAAACCGTACCCTTTTGAAATAGAATTTGATCATCTTTCACAACGACAATTGCCACACCAGGTGCGTTTGCTGCCTTCATTTTCTCTGGAATCACTTTATTGGTGAAAGCTTCTACATTCTTAGCATGTATTGCTTTAGGTGTAACCGTTTCAGCTTTTAAATAATTACTTTCCAGAAAGACTAACAAGAAACAAATACTTATAGCTACTAACCTTTGAAAATGATTCTTCACTCTATTACTCTTACTTTACAAATTAATTCCCCTTTTATTACTATATTTATTTATTATTATTCAATAAGCTAAACGTAGATTACCGAAACGCAACCACATTCTACAGTTACATGATATATTTTCTATTTTTTTCCACTCTGTCATTTATCAACTTTTCAGCTTGTTACAAGTTTTTATTTACAGACAAAAAATGCTTTGTTTGTTTTTATTGATAATATACAAACGATAATTTAAAATGTTTGTATATAACCAAACGAAATATTTTTATGTTTACTCATATTCAAAAGTGATAGGTAATATTAATAAAAATAAAAGAATGGTTATTCTACCAACAAAGAGTTGCAAAAATAGAGAACCAGTACAAAAAAGATGCTCTCATTAGAAAATCCGAGAAATAATCATTATTGACTCTTGAAGAAAAACAGCTAGAAAAGTTAAAACCATTGGAGAACGAGGTTATAACCAAAAAAGTATTAAAAAGGGGACAAAATTATGGGACAAAGAAAGTATTCAGTAACACCTCAAGATCGAATGAATTATTTATTAGGTCTTTATTCTGCAGATCAACAAATTAATGCAGTTCTCTATTTTCCTATAGGTATATCAAAGAAAATACTTGAACAATCAGTAAAGATAACGTTACAATTGCAACCGGTTTTGAACAGTCGTTTTGTAGAAAATGATATTCCTTATTGGGAGGAACGATCCTCTTGCACTAACTCACCTATTTGTCTTTTTGCAGAAGGAAATGATCAAGAACTTGAAATAATGGCCATTGATTTTATTAAAGAACCTGGAGATCGTATTCAGGGGCCTATGGTTCAAACAAAATTATTAAGAGGCACTACAACAGATATGTTAGTTGTGAAATTATCTCACCTATGTTCAGATGGTGCAGGCGTCAAGGAATATATTAATTTGCTGGGAGCAATTTATACTCGACTTTCACTGGGACAATCTAAGGATCAAATTATAAAGGAATTTGGTGATGGGAATGAGAGTTTTCGTGATCAATTACCTGTATTCAAATATACTGGAATATCAGACGTCAAAAGTGCGTATCGTCCTAACCAAGAAATACAGACATCGTTATGGTCTTTTCCTTCTCAACCGAACAAAAATACATTCCCAAAAATGTCCGTACGGCGGTTGAGCCATGACCAAACTCTACGTCTAACCCAATGGACAAAAGCACAACAGGCTACCTTGAATGATGTAATTATGACTGCATACTTCCGAGCTTTATCACGTTTCACTGTGTATGCAGAACCTCGCACCGCAGAAAAAATGATCGGTTTAACAATTGATTTACGTCGATATCTGCCTAATTATACAACTGGCGCTATTTGCAACTTATCCGGTATGGAAATGCCAGTGATTAAAATGGAAGATGATGAATCATTTAATCAGACTCTCGTTCGAGTTAAACAATCAATGGATAAAATAAAATCTCAAAATCCGGGTCTTTCTTCAGCAGCAGGAATGGAGATACTGGCAGGTATGAAGCTATCTGAGGTGAAGGAAATCTATAATCAGCAATACGAAAAGGCTTTACAGATGGGGATGGCGTTGCCATTATTGACAAATTTCGGGGTAATCGCAGATGAACCTATTAAGTTTGGTAAAATTCAAGCTGAGGACGGATATATGACATCACCCATTATGTATGCACCATTCTTTTCAATGGGAGCAAGTTTTTATAATGGAAAGCTTACATTTACGATAGGTTATCATACACCGGATACATCAAAAGAAAAAGTAAACAAATTTTTAGAGAGTGTGGTTAATCAATTATCATTATTGTAAGATTCTGGTACAAAAATAAAACAAAAGAGAATATAGCGCAAATATTTCTATCAAAATTGTATTTTAGGTGCCGACCCCATGCCCATCAACCGAAGACAATGAATAATCCCAAAAACGAAATAAATCGTTTGGGGATGTTTATGTTTTTAATTGCTAGATATAAAACATGAAATTTTAAGGAAAGTATATAGAAACCTAAAAGAGCCCTTCATATCCTATCCTAAAAATAGGTATTTTGATTTATGTTCAAAATACCTATTTCTTAATTTCACCTATAAATTTCATTAATGATTTGGATACGTTTCTTTCAAAAAACTTACAGACTGTTTAATTTGCGCTTTTAGAACATTACTATCAATGTCTGCTATTTTATTAATATAAATACACGATTTTCCAGAGGTATACTTTCCAAAGTTTTTTAATAGTTCTTCTCGCTTAGGGTCATCAGCAGCAAAATATAAACTAATTTTAGCTTTTCTCGGGGAAAATCCTACTAATGGAGCATCTCCCTCATGACCGGATGCATATTTATAATGGTACGTACCAAATCCTATAATGCTTGGTCCCCACATTTTTGCTGTATATCCTGTTGTTTCAGTAAATATATCTAATAATTGATATGCGCTCTCTCGTTTTTTTAGATTTTCAACACATTCAATAAATTCAACTACACTATTGTTAGTTTCTTTTGTTTTAAGTTCGTACATATTAAAACCACTCCTTTTAAGATATAGTCTTCATAACATATATAATAATATAGGGCTCATCATACATGTCTCAACTTTAGATGTTTTACAATCCATAAAGAATACTCTCTATTTCCAAGTATCTTTGAAAAACTAAAGAAAATACGGTTCCTATTACTAAATGAATTTAGTCTCTTTTTCTCTCCACTCTCTACTCTTATTACGTTACGTTCTTAACAATTCGCAAATACATAGTATCCTTTTTCCCAGCGGTCTTTTAACCACCGTAATTTAAATTCCATGTTTGGTTCATAAGTAACAGCTACTTCCATCAGTTTATATTCCTCTAGAATTTCCAAACATCGATTTGGGCTCGTAAGCGTTCGTATAAACTTAATATCCTCATTCTCCAAAAAACCCCATACAATTCCCTTAAAATTAATTGGGAGCAGTTCCAATATCGTGTCTCTATTTAATCCCGATGATTCTAAAAAATCTTGAAGATACGATAAGGATAAATATGTCCATGAAGTACTTTGATACTCCTCTCCCAAATCTAAATTCCTATCGCTATTAGTACCACTACATTCAGTATGTCTTATCGCTTCTATTCCCCATTTCATCTTTTCCCCTCCAAATTTACTGCTTATTAGATAATAGATACGTATTAACTCCAGCAATTTCTATTTAAAGTTCATGATTAGAATAAGTATCTTTATCTTTAACTCTATTTTCAAATGATGAATTTAGAGATAACCTGTACAAAACATGACAAAACATTGTGCAACAATCGAATATTTCTCAGTATGTACTTTGATAACATGGAAAGACATTTTAACTTTAAAAGAAAGAATAAGAGACGTACTCCCTTCAGGTCTCTTATTCTTTTGCTAATGCATCTCTTATTTCTTAATGTAACTCTATTAAAAGTCGTTATCACCAGTTTTTTTAATTTATATTTAAAACAAATCAAATAGATAACATAAAATAACAATGCAGCTGCCGCTTGGAAAATCGTTCGATAAATACCAGCGGAAGAAGAAAATACCGAAAAATCAAAGTGAGGTTCCCCCTCACTTTTTTCTTTACACTCATTAAGAATCTAGATTTTATTTTTTTATAATCTAATTCCTTTATATACCCCAATTGCACTCATTACTTTTAGCAAAGCATACACTTACTGATTCAATCCTTTCCATTCTTGTTCCAAAATACTGTATAGAAGGGAATCGCGCCAGCCATCTTTTAATAATATACTTTCGCGAATCCGTCCCTCTTTCGTCATTTCATTTCTTTCTAACACTTTTTTCGAACCTATATTTCTTGGATCACAAGTCGCAAATATACGATGAAGATTTAATTCTTCAAATCCAAACTTAATCAACAGCCATGCTACTTCCGTAGCAAGTCCCATGCCCCAGTAGTTTGGATTTACGTTGTACCCTATTTCACCTTCTCTATTAGTAAAGTCTCGAATCGTAATCTCACCTGCTCCAACCACTCTTTTATTTTCCACATCAACTACAGCAAAAGAAAATCGACTTCTTGGGACTTTTCTTGCATCTAGAAGAACCTGGTTTACGAATTCTTTTGTCTCCATTTCCGAATTTGGTCCCCATGTTTGATATTGGCACACTATGGGCTGAGATGCGTATATATGTATGTCCTTCCAATCATTCTCTTCGATTTCCCGTAGTTTGAATCTATTATGTATTATGTTATGAACCATCCAAATCTCTCCTTCCTCTTACTCCCTTTATCACACTAAATTTCATCATAACATTTCGTTAACTTAGCTTGTTTGCAACATAAAAAAATCGTATATTCTCTGATACTGTTTTTCTAGTAATTGAGTATCATTACTTATAACCTTTGTACGTTTCTTAACACATCTTACTCGGATTCCCCCTACATATTCGAATGCTTCATACCAGAAAATAAGTTCTTGTAGAGATTTGTCAAACACTGTACACCGAATACGTGCCGTCTTTGCCCTTCTCTTTTTAGAGGAGGTGACAATAGAACGTGGAGAATACTAGAACCGCCCGCAAACTTTCAGAGAGAGAAAAGAAACGAAAGCGCCTTTTTTCTTTTGGTACCGTAGTTACAGGATTCGGTTTACTTCGAAACATGCATTACTTTTTCACAAAAAGTGAAGTAGGCAAGAGTATAACTGAATATGTACGTCATCTTTTTAAATAAAAAGTGCCGCTATAAATAGCGACACAAAGACCAAATTGTAGTTATGATCGGGTTTCAAGGTGAAGTACTGACCATACTTTCATTGCACACGGCCTAAGAAGTTCCATTTTGAAGTGCAAAGACGTTGGAACCCAGCATACTACTCTATATAGTATTGCGACATGCAGTGCTTTTATTCCTGTCTGAAATACGAAAAAAAAAGCCTCGGTGACCAAACCAAGACTTTTCAAAGAACTTTCGACCTATCAATAGAACGAGAATCAGAACCACCCGACTTCTTGTTCTTAATAACCTAGCTTACACTTTCATTGTACTATACGTATTTTATATTTTCAACAGTCTGAATTCCTGCCACACAAAATTCATTCTTCATTCAGTTTATCAGAAATAATCGTATGGCCTTTTTCAGATTCAAACTTTCGATTACAAATCCCATCTTTTTCGTTCCTACATATAGCATAATAATTGTCATTATCAGCTCTTCTGCATTAATGATGAAAGGGCAACTAGTGAACTACTCGACACTTAGCAAAGCTTGAAGTGGGAGCTTCTCAGTTCCACGACGAAAGTAACCTTTCGTCTCCCTGAGCGTTACTTCGGGGTGTTCCACCCCTAGATGTCCAACGCATGGACGCTCTTTTGGTACGGTTGATATTTTACGCAGGAACCGAATGGCTTGGTTTTCGCACGCTATTTTCTTCCTGCAACCTTCTATATCCAGTTATCAAAGAACTTCATATAGCTAGTTTATTAAAAGTTTTTGGCTATGCCAAACCGAAATTCATCTCCCACCTATCGTTGGGCTACGCCCTTCACACGCCTCTGGAAGGAGAATTTTTTCGGAGAATACGTTAAAAATATTAAATCAAAAAGACAGTGAGCTTCATGATTATCAAAACCTAAATGAAAAAAAGGTTAATAAATTACAGGGCATAACATATTAGTCATTTATAATATGTTATGCCCTTTGTTATTCCTCGCTTTCTTTTAAAAGGATTCTTTTGTTTTAATTCTATTTAGAATTTGCTAAAATTTAGTAAAAATATCATATTAATAAAGGGGCAATCATGAAACATACTATAAACTTCTGGTCTTTTATTTTTTCATTTATTTGTTTTGCTTTATTCCTTTTATACCTTGAAGTATGGTCACCTAAAATGAATGAATCTATTATGAATACAATATATTTTCATCCTTTATTCGTGTTACTAGTTTTAACACTAGTAACCTTTTTTGTTGGTATGATAGGATTCTCTAAAATAAACAACTGGAAAGCGATGCTCCGGAGCATAATAACAGTCTTTCTGACAGTTTCATTATCTGTGTTTTTAGCCATTATTTTGTTTGTGGGATATGGATTAAGTTAAAAAGAAAACCTTTAGGTACCCTGAATAAAATTCACTATTCCGTCAATAATATATATAGGCTGTATGCCATAACTCATTTGAAGTAGTTTCTCTGTATCTCCTTGTATTGAGCAGTTAGCTTTTGCTAGCTGCTCTTTTATTTATGAAAAAAGATAAAATTCTTTATAATGATTATTCTTTATTTCTCAATATAAAGAGCCTTGGATTTTCGTTAAAAATCATATAGTATATGAACAAAGAGTAAGGTAAGAGTTACTCTTTGCCATTTTAGAAAAGGTTCTGTTGGAAACAGCAGAACCTTTTTTTCGTCATATAAAAGTATTAAGACAAAATGAAATTTTTATATAAAAGACACACATTTAAACAAACATAACTTCATATGACATATTGCATCTTTTTTTAGAGGGAATAGTCGTTACAGAAGAGCACTTCTCGAAGTGGTCTTACATTTACATACCAAATAGCGTTTTTGTCTAAAATAACTTCTCTAAATAAATTACATACATTTACCAGTATGTTTAAAACAATATTCATGTTAAAATTCCTTGTGAGCACGACATAACTCAAACTTGCGAAGCCCTGCATCTCTTCCCGCGGGGCTCTTTTTTTTATATAAATTAACGATTTTGTCTTAATCCATTCACTAATCTCATACTTTGGCATACAATAATACTACCTTTCTAAATAATGTGAGCTCGTCACTTTCATTATAATTAGGTATAAGGAGCGCTCTCGATTAGCGCTCTTTTTATGCTTAAATAAGGATTTTATTTAAATTTCCTTCACTACAACACCAGCATCAAATTCACCTTTAACATGTAATGCCATCTTTAACTATCTATTATTTTCATTCAATTTTATCAATCTATCTGTAATTGCTTTATTAATCTGATCACTATTACTCTTGTAGTTTCTAAGCTCTTCCATTGCCTTTTCATTATCCTTAATAGCTTCCCGAAACTATTCCTGTATATTCATATTCTCTTCCTCTCAAACAACTATTTTGTTAAATTTTTCAATTCATAAAGTACTAAATTTATAAAATGAATTCATATATATTTATTGAATACATATTAAGTTCATGTAAAACCAAATAATTTAGGAGCTGATTAGTATGACAAGTAAACCACTAGTAATAACGCTTCCTCCAATATCAAAAACCAAGATTACTTTTTATTCTTCTTCTGGTGAAGTAATTAACCACACTTTTTTTACAAACGAAACTTCAGAACCTATAGCAACGTTTGCATATTGCCCTATAGAATTCGAAAGATTTGAAACTAAAAGAATGCCATTCCTTATAATATAGTTTTTCATAGATGTTTTCCTAAATCCCCTAGATTTCAGGGGATTATTTTATATAACAACGCTTTTGTTAAGATTTAAGTACTTTGTACGCTATCCCTAGTGCATCACCCATCGCATAAAATTGTGGAATCTTGTGGCGATATTTATCATGTAGTTCTTTATCTGCGAAATAGATGGATTTCATAATATCGCTAGTTCCATATAAAAAAATAGGATTGATTTAAAAAATAACTTTAAAGGTATCCTGCCCCAAAACATTCCCTCCCATTTCATCTCGGGGTAGCAAGAACAAAACGCGAATTTTGTACGCTAAGAAACCGGATTTTTTAGATTGTTGAACTCAATCTCCCGTTAGTCCCATAAGAAAAAGAGTTACCTCAGTAACCCTATTGGTTATAATACACGTCACTTGTAAAAGCTATGGACGAATAAAAGATCTTTTTATCAAATTTTTCACAAATTATCGAACTTTACTTTAATTTGCGATATAAGTTTTGTATATAATTCCATTCAAAAACACAAAATATTTAAGTGTCTATTAATAATTACATTGGTTTTTATATAATTCCAAAAAGGAGCTGTATAATATGGATAAAGAAAATCTATTAAGCGAACAGATTAATCGCGTCCCATCGGATGCTCTGAATACCCCTAGTAAAGAACAAGAACAACTGCTAAAAACATCATCTCAAGTGGAACATAATCACAACAACATTAACAAAAAAGATATTACCCAAGACCTATATGGAACAGGCTTCCCCATTTCAGATGTAAATAGAACAAAAAAACAAAAATGAATTGCAAAGAAAAAACTCAATAACCAGTAAACTAAATTTTTCCCCATTAATAACTAACAGCCTAGAAGCGAATCCTAAAATAAGGGATTTATTTCACATAATTCTTGAAAGAATCCTCCTTTCTCAAATGTGCGCAGGGCGATAGCCCGACGTTGGCTGTAAGAAGGATTTTCCTAACTGTGCATAAATAGAAAAACTGCACCTCCAATTGTTAGACTGTGTCTAACAATTGGGGTGCAGTTCATCGCTATGAATAGGAGTGCTCATTTTTCTATTTATGGATCGTTTTATGTAATCTTGGAGTATACTACAGAGCTGGCTATCATAGATTTACACAACATAGCATTCACTCTACCAGTTACTATATAGTTCTGATATAAGTTCAGCTAAAAAGGATTGCATCGAGGTGAGGGTTTACCTATTCAACACGCCTCATAGGTTACTTCCCATTTCTTTCGATCAATTTGTAAAGTATTTACATAAAGTTGTGACTCGGGTAATGTAATAACTATTAGGGAGAATACAAAGTGATTAAGAAACTATTTAGAAAACTTGCAGATGACTTTAAGAGTGATTGGGGTGCCTTAAAAGAACACAAAGAGAGGATGGATCATTTACCTACTAAGGCCGTTCTCGTTTATAGCGGTAATAGAGAGTTTATCTTTACGGGTACAGATATGGTGCTATTCCTAGGTAGTGGACGTAATAAGAAGTTGTACTTGAAGAATCAACTAACTGGGAGGAACGTTAACTTTTATAAAGACAGCAGAATATCTTACGAGACGGTAGATTACATAAAAGCTACTAAGGAAATACTTTAGTATGTTAACAATGAATAAAACTAGTGAGGTAGGAATATAAAGATTCTACCTCTTTTGTTTGTATTGGTGAGGTGGAATAATATGAGTAGTACCTAACAGGGGGATTCTCCAAGGGGATTTTACCTTCTCAGGTAAAGCTCAATAGTTACATTTTTATAACCTTTATAGTTCCTATGTTTATGTACTGAAAAGTGACCACATCGAGGTGAGGGTTTTGCTAGTTAGTAGGATTCTTTAACAGTCCTACCTCTGTAGTTGTAACCAATCGAGTAAAACTTTATCGTTCCCCCTGAGCTGGATGCCTCACTTCTTTTTAGGTACATCGCTCCACAGGAAGAACCAACTCCCTATAGCTACAACTAACAAGGCGACCGAGCCAGCAAATCACTTGTTTATTACTATCTCCATAATATCCATTAATTTCCTACCTCCCAATTGCTACTTTATAAGTTGTTCTCTTGTAGGTACCCACATGAGACACCCTAAATCGTATATTCGTTCCAGTTAATTTATTTTCAACATATAGAGTTTGGTATTTCTTATTAAAGTTAGCTACAAAGTTCTTTGCATCAGCACCTATGAGAACGACTCTATCGTCACCGATATAAAACTCAATAGCAGCCTGATCTAGATTATCGTGCCCGTTAACCGACTTCTTAAACCACTTAAACATTTTATATTCCTCCTCTTAGTTTTCATAAATAGTTATTCTATTTATTACCAATTTTTTCCCTATCAATACCACCTGAGACGGCACCTATTTTAGTCTCCTACTTTTGTCGAATACTAGCTCACAAGTTTTGTCTGAATAGTACACCTTGTTAGTTTGCTGTCTCAGTGAATCTATTAGTTAATAATCATTTACAATATCTCCCTTGAGAGTACCAACTCAAAAGTCACATCTGTGGAGGTCGCTCCTTACAGTTATTGACTTATAACTTAAACTACTATAGAATTTTACCCAACAAATACTATTTTAAGTGGTTCACAACGAGTCAGCCTACTTATATAGCCGATCCCGTAGCTCAGCAGGGAGAGCGCCACCTTGACAGGGGGGGAGGTCGTGAGTTCGAGCCTCTCCGGGGTCATAAAACTTAATAGTATCAAGGATTGAGAGGGTATTCTCAAAAGCTAAAACTGTGGAGGTCTCCATCAGACACCACAAGTTAAAAGAGGACTACTTCTAGTCAGCAAATCAGCTGGCTCAGGGGTAGTCCTCTTTTTTTGTTTCCATAAAACTGAGAAAAGACTGTAAAGAAAATGCTACTTAAGTTTGCTATGAAGGATTTCAAGGAGGAAAAAGAGTTTGCTAATCTGTCCCCTCGTACAATTCAATCTTATATGGCTACCATGCATGAGTTCCAGATCTTCTGCTCTGAGAGAGAACTGATAGATACACGAGATATTAGAGAAGCAACTGTTAAGAGTTACCTCATGTTTGGTTAACTCATGTGTACCTATGGAATTTATCAATGCAGTATCCCCCTTCTTTGGTACAGCTAAGGAGATATATGCTATTTGGGGTAAAGTTAAATTGGCGCAAACAAGTATGCACCTGACTTAGTTGAGACAACTGAGGTGGCAATCTAAGCGTTTAAACAATCTGTATTTGCTCTGAAGATGAACAAAATTAGAAAAGACTTCAAAGGTTATTTATTTGGTGTTCTCTCAAAGATGATGTCTGTTGAGCAGAGAAAACTGTAGAATAAACTTTTCAATTTCCTAAAAGATTAAACTAAGAAGGAGCACACACTATTAGGGGATCGCCAGCATTTTGGAAAAAACAAAAAAGACTCGACCGTTTTTTGGCCAAGCCCTGTATTAAATTACAAACTATTTCCCTTTAAGCACCAGGAATATTTGGAACTAAATTCTGAACGATTTTGATAAGATTATTTGTGATATCTTGTTGTTGAGATGTAAGTGTATCGGATCCATCAGTAAATACTGTAACACAGATTGGACAAGCTTCGATATGAATTCCCAATAGATTAATAGCTAGACCACCTGGTATATCCACAGTAAGAATCGATGTGGAACCTTCAGGAGGAGTACAAGTCTCACAGTTAGTTTCAAGAGCCATAGAGTTACCTTCTTTCTTGATAGAGTTAATATATAAATATGTTCGAAGATACTCAAAGGACACAGGTATTTGTACGAGCCTCGAAAATTGTGTTAGTGACTCAGATTTACCCCCAATGAACTCAAATCCTTCAGGAGATGTTACAATTATTGGATTAGTATCTGTATCGTGTACAATAAAAATCCCACCAAGCTTGACGAATTCATCAATGATTCCTCCTGGTTGCATCATTTCCATGACGTCCAGATCAGTAATATTCCCTTGAATTCCGATCCAAACACACCAGTAATCCGCTGCCAGTTGTTTACCTGTAGCGTATTGATCTTTGATAATTGATGGAGATATCTGTACAACAGTATATTGAGTGAGTGACCAAAGTTGTTTGGCAAAATCATAAGAAGCAACATCATTCTCAAGCAGTAAGACGCCCTTACCAAAACCAAAAGTTCTACTAGGACAATTCATACTGGTTGTCTCAGTCGTAGAAACTGTTTTATTTATACCCAACGTATAATCATTGGATCCCTTTAAATTTTTCATTTGAACCACTGGTTCGGTAACAGTGAGACAGCTATCCGAACTCATGATTCCGCCTAATCTTGCAAAAATTCGAGCTTCCCCAGTATTAATTGCTGTAGTCAAACCTTTTGTTTCTTCCTCATTTGAAACTATTGCACTTGAAAGATTGCTAGAGTACCACTCTACAAGTTTTGTAATGTCCCTAGTTGATTTGTCAGAATACGTACCTGTCGCAGTAAACTGATGGCTCAAACTTGAACAAAGAGATAAATTCTTAGGATCTATCTTGATGGAAACCAAGACAGATATTCTTTTTTCGTAACATTCTTTCTCTTTTGGGATAAACAGAATAGGAGGGTTAAATTGATTGGAAGTGTTCATTTGTTTTAGCCTCACTTTCTTAATCAATACATTTAATCAATATATGTTACATACAGAACTCGGTTTGGACTTGATCGCTCCCCTGATTATTTAGTTCATGTTAATCTGAAACTATTCACTTCCAGTAACGAGAATTATGTAAATGAGCTATCCAAATAGATGGCTTATTTTATTTTTTGCTTATCTTAGTTTTTTCCAAAATGCTGGCGATCCCCCTATTATTGCTGTTGAGTAATATCCTTAACAACTTTTTTTGCCCTCCTCAGTATTAACCCTTGAGTTGCTGCCATTAAGTGTATTCTTCATTACATACTAAGGGTGGTAACTAATCGGGATCCTGTTCGGGCTTATAAAAATTCCTAAACGTCTTATACTCGTTGATGTGTCTACTAAGATGGCATCTCAGGGAAAACGATCTCTCAGATTCCCTTGTAAGGGATCTTAAGCAACCAAATTATACATTTGCACCTGCAGGTTACAAATAAGCTGTGCAAGTTCGATAGGGTCATATTACGATAGTCCCCCTGTTTTAGGCGGACTATCGTAAATAAATTAAAAAATATAAATAGTTGACGGTTCTATAGCTTTATTTAAGATGTAATTAAGCCACTTAGGAAATGGGGTAAGCAAGACTATTGGAAAGTAAACAACAAAAGTTTTACGGTAAAGTCAAAGACTTCTATGAGCTGGAGTCCATCGAGGATACTAAGATGTTTTACACAGCTTTTAATCAATTCAACAAGATCAACACGATAGATAAAGATCCTTCTTTTTATATGGACGATATTATAGAAGAAGCACAAAAGATAGGTATGGCTGCTGAAGAAGTTTGGAATACGGTTATGGAAGTGTGTAACGCTTTTGAACTACCCCCACTTTCACTTCGTTTAGAAGTGGGGGATTCCTAAGTAAAGAGTTCTATCGAACTCTAATTTATTAGGCTAGCTCCACAGTCCTTGCGGTTAGAAGCCTTATCGCTTCATTCTTTAGATTGACACTTGCGTTAATATCCCGATCATGGTGTGTATGGCAAGAAGGGCAGTCCCATTTACGTAGGTTTAGATTTTTAACGTCTTTGTTTTGATATCCACAACAAGAACATAATTGGCTTGAAGCAAATGTTTTCGATACGACAATGATTTGTTTGCCGTACCATTTTGCCTTATATTCCAACATAGTTCGAAACTGTGACCATGATACCTCACTAATTGCTTTTGCTAACTTATGATTCTTTAACATATTCGATACTTGCAAATCCTCTATACCGATAACATCGTGGTTTTTGATGATTTCAGTTGAGACTTTGTCCAAGTAATCTTTTCTAGCATTCGTCATGTATTCATGAATTCTAGCTACTTTTACTCTTTGTTTTTTCCAGCGAGAGGATCCTTTCGTTCTTCTAGAAAGAACACGTTGTGCTTTTGCCAATTTCTCTTCTAATGATCGAAAAAAATTCGGATTTTTATAGGTTGTT
>NZ_BTRL01000033.1:1573-5974 GCF_054771475.1 Bacillus sp. MN7755 | reverse complement strand
GCTTTTTCAAAAAACAAAACAATGCACCGCGTTTCAAATCTAAGAAGAACAACGTGCAATCTTATACCACAAAACAAACAAATGAAAACATTGCCGTTGTAGGAAACAAAATAAAATTGCCAAAACTAGGTCTTGTTCGATTTGCCAAAAGTCGTGAAGTAAAAGGACGTATTTTAAATGCTACAGTTAGACGGAACCCTTCTGGCAGATACTTTGTGTCATTGTTAGTTGAAACAGAAGTGCAAGAACTTCCAAAAACAAATTCTTACATTGGAATGGATGTGGGACTAAAAGATTTCGCCATTTTGTCAGATGGAACAACCTATAAAAATCCGAAGTTTTTTCGATCATTAGAAGAGAAATTGGCAAAAGCACAGCGTGTTCTTTCTAGAAGAATGAAAGGATCTTCTCGCTGGAATAAACAACGAGTAAAAGGAGCTAGAATTCATGAATACATGACGAATGCTAGAAAAGATTACTTGGACAAAATCTCGACTGAAATCATCAAAAACCACGATGTTATCGGTATAGAGGATTTGCAAGTATCGAATATGTTAAAGAATCATAAGTTAGCAAAAGCTATTAGTGAGATATCATGGTCACAGTTTCGCACTATGTTGGAATATAAGGCAAAATGGTACGGCAAACAAATCATTGTCGTATCGAAAACATTTGCTTCCAGCCAATTATGTTCTTGTTGTGAATATCAAAACAAAGACGTTAAAAATCTAAACCTACGTAAATGGGACTGCCCTTCTTGTCTTACACACCATGATCGGGATATTAACGCAAGTATCAATCTAAAGAATGAAGCGATAAGGCTTCTAACCGCAAGGACTGCGGGGTTAGCCTAATAAATTAGAGTTCGATAGAACTCTTTACTTAGGAATCCCCCTCTTCTAAACGAAGTGAAAGTGGGGGTAGTTCAACCAATTAGTAATAATTAATCATGCAAAACTAATTCACTCCCTATAAATGGCTTAGACTCCGATACAGCACATTAGTCAACATTAAAGACTGATTTAGGAATTATCATCATTGATGAGGTCCATGAATTTCAAGAAGTATTTATGAAAATAATCGAAATAAAGGTTAATATTCCTCAATTAAAATCAATAACTAATGCGATTAAAAGAAAAATGAAAAATGGAAAAACTCAGTGCAATAACTATTAAATTGGATACATACATTAAAAAAGAACATCCAGATATAGATAACGGTAAACCTTCAAGAGGTCGAGATGAAGGCGATCCTTTAGGATGTGCCCATTATGATTGCGAATGGGATACTGGTGATCTTTTTGGAGAAGCCAAATATGTTTATAATCAAACTAATGAATCGGATAATATACACATAAAGAAAAGACACCCATATAAGAGTGTCTTTTCCAATAGTTTTTTAGCAGAAGCAAGCAGCGCCGACTATGATTAATAAAATAAACAATACAACTAATAAAGCAAATCCTCCAGCAAAACCGCAGCCTCCGCCACAACTACCACCAAATCCCATAATAGTTCCTCCTTTAATTAGAGGGGAAAACAAGAGTACACTCATGTATTTTAATGGATTCAAATTATTTTATGTTTTTACACAGTAATTGAGCAGGTCCTTTTGAAAATAAAGAAAAGACACCCTGAGGTGTCTTGCTTCGACTTGACCAGTGCCGATGATACTAGATAGAACTGCGGTTCCAGATCCTGCAATAACATTAGTTGATGAGTTTAGTGTCAAAAGAAAAGCGAGCTGCTTCCGGTGATACTGGAACGTTATCGAGGCTTATTGTTAAGGTATAACTGATTTGATAAATACCGGCTACTTGAATTCTAATATCAATTCCAGTACTGATTGTATCATTTATTACAGGGACAGTGATATTAGGGCTTGGGTCCGGATTAGGCAATAGTAGTGGCGTGAATAATGTTGCGAATTGAGGTGAAGTAGCATTGAAAACAAAACCGATGGCAGGTAGTGTACTAGGGGCTTGTGCTCCACAATTAAAATTACATTTTCAAAGTTTTCTGCGGCTTGTTGTTGCATGTTTTGTGTGATATGACTGTACTTGTCTAAAGTCATTTGGGTAGAAGAATGACCTAATCGATCTTGAACCATTTTAGGATGATCTCCAGCCTGAAGCATGAGTGTTGCATGTGTATGACGTAAATCATGAAAACAAATTCGAGGGAAACCAGCTTTGTTGTAGTGGTCCTTTAAAAAACGATGGGGAGCATCTATTGTAATTAAACTTTAAATGCTAATTACTGTAGCAGTTAAGTTTCTATCCATAATAGTGCTAGTTGATATATTAACTCCCGAGGCAGACATATTCAGACAGTATACATAAGTCCCAGGTGGAGGGATATCTACCCAGATTACTGAAACATTGTGGGTTAAATGGGCTTGAGTATTTGCCGGTTTCTGAATATTGGTTTGAGCTTCTACCTGAATCGCAATAATGGTGACATCTCTCACTAAATTAAGAACTGAAGATACACTAAATTCTGTAAGACTGGGGTTAGAAACATAGTCAGATCTGAAAACCCCTTCTAACTTTACTATTTGATTAACTTCTACATTAATAGCCGGTAATGTGAGGTTAATCGAGGCAGGTGCAGGAGTGCTAATTTGCCTAAATATAACTGAAACGATGCCAGTCGGTTTAGTTACTCCGGTTGAACCAGTCTGTCCTGTAGGGAGCGTAAATGGTGGAATAGTAGGTAACTTGGGACCAATTAAAATAGGATCTTCTGCGGCGCTCTGTAAAATTCCCGGTGAATTTAGTTCATCCTTCTTTGACATATGTTCACCTCCAAATAGTTCTTATCGTATTTAATAGATGCGCAATATAAATAAAATATGATCATATTTTTGTTTAGTAAGAAAGAAGATGGCTAAAAAAGCTTAACAAAAGCGTTATTTTAATCGACAAGGGGAAAACAAAGATAAAATAAGACCGTTCCTTTTATAGGGAAGGCCGTACAAATATCATGTGCTGGAAGTCGCTTCAAATGGCAGTAAACCGATTAATTTACCCGCTACGTTCTTACGTTAATATCCCCCTTTCATGGTGTGTACGACAAAATCTTACCTTACCCTTCGCTCATATATTACATGATTACTCTTTATATTGAGAAATAAAGAATTACCTTTTTAATAATAATTTTATTTTTTATGTATTTGAAACACGAAAAGAGCACTTAATAAAGTGCTCTCGTGGCGAGATCATTCACTCAATAGAAAGGAATACACCATATCATACGAAATTTTTCTGAAATATGATTGGATTAATTAATATTTGTAAAAAAAGCAGCTAGCAAAAGCTAACTGCTCGGTTTCAAGATGATAATCTAGATGCAAATACAGTATGGCCAAGATAAGCTGTAACTATTCAAGGAAGAAGATTGAACAGATGGGGATCCGTATCGTATGAATCAGTTGTCATTTTTTAAAGACATCGATGAAAGGGAGTTGCGAAGACTTGTGGTGAAGGAGCTGAAAAACTACAAAGCATTGTGCGCTTGGATGAAAGATCAAAAGGGGATGGAGCAACTGATGAAGATAACAACTGAAGGCAAGAAAGCTCAATAAAATTTGAATTCTTAACCAAGTGAAAGTGGGGATAGTGCGATGCTAAATGTATTTAAAAATTTTGAAGAGGCTTTCTAAAATATAGAAAGGGAATTTTTGTTTATATAAATTATGTTATTAGAAATTCCCTTTTATTTATCATTATGGGAATAGAAAATGGTAAGAACTTAAGGTATAGGACTTGTAAGTGGGAATCTTGCTGCAGAAAAACTAAGCATTGATGGAGTCGGTAAAGCTAAGATTCTACCTTTTATAGTAGCAAGAAATACTACTTTTACGGTATCACCTGGATGTAATCCGTAGATAGTGGATACGCTGAAACTAGTAACATCGTCTTTTATATCTCGATAAACGGAAGTGTCATTTACGAATAAATCCAATATTCCCACAAAAGGCTGAACGAGTACAGGTTCAAATGTCAAATTTGCATTAATTTGGTATACACCTTCCTGTTTGGCTGTAAAAGTATTTATACCATCATATTCATTATTAAAATCAAAGAGTTCAGTTGTGAAATTTACAGTTTGAGAGGTAAAAGCAACAGTAAATTGTTCTTCAGCTCCTATATTTGCCCTGAATGCAGATTCTATAGCTCCCGGTCCAGTAGGTCCAGTGATTCCGGTGGGTCCAGTACGTCCAGTACGTCCAATACGCCCAGTAGGTCCAGTACGTCCAGTAGATCCGGTAGGTCCAGTGATTCCGGTAGGTCCAGTAGATCCGGTAGGTCCAGTGATTCCGGTAGGTCCAGTGATTCCGGTAGATCCAGTAGATCCGGTAGGTCCAGTGATTCCGGTAGGTCCAGTAGGTCCAGTGATT
>NZ_BTRL01000033.1:0-1433 GCF_054771475.1 Bacillus sp. MN7755 | reverse complement strand
TCCAGTGATTCCGGTAGATCCGGTAGGTCCAGTAGGTCCAGTGATTCCGGTAGATTCAGTATGTCCAGTATTTTCAGTCGGTCCAGTCGGCCCTGTTGAACCGATTGAATCTGGGTTTAGAGCAGCGGAAGATAGAAATTCATCCATTATATTTTCACCTCTGAAAAGATTTTAATACCAATAATAAGTGTAGGGGAGTACATGTTAAAGGTAAATTTGATGCTGATGTTGTAGTGAAGGAAATTTAAATAAAATCCTTATTTTAGAGAAAGGGATCATCGGAGAAGAGTTTCAGCTAAGCACTAAATAAAGTAAATGAAGATGTATATGCAAGCGAAGAAAATACCTAAAATTATTAAACCAACAAGAGCAAACGTTTTAGCTGTACCTTTCGGAGCAAAAATAGCTAAAGCAATTGAGAGTAGTATAAAAATTAAAAGAGGACCGGCTATACACAGATTGAAAATTAAGAATGCAGTTAAAAACATTGAAATGAAACCAAAGTATTCCCTCATTGCGTTATCCTTTCTCCGAAAAATAATTATACAGATTATAACATGAACAAAGTGAATCAAAGTGATTTTTCAATAAAAACGCCATTTGATATTAAACCAAAAAGAGCACTGCTAAAAGTGCCCTTGGAGAAGAAGCTCAATGTCTTGTGGTCCTCTTTCAATATTAATATATGAGCACCTAATTAAAAGTTGACAATACTAATGAAAGAACAGTTAGCAAAGGTTAACTGTTCCATTGTAACTTGTTAAGGCAGAATGTGGGAGTCTCATGTGGATTATAAAAGTGTAAAAGAATTATGCAACATGAAAAAGAGCACCTTAAATGGGTGCTCATCGATAAGGAGGTAACTCTTTAGGTAAACACCCTTCGATATTAAGATATGTTTAAGAAGTGGGCAATAAAACAAAAAGTTTATTATATAAATAATAAAGCAGCTAGCTCAATGAACTAACTGCTTTATTGCCCAACAAGAACAATACACACAATACATTGTAACTTAAGGTTACAATTATAGTATGAGCAGAAGTGAAAATGTTATGCAAGAATGCTAAATAAAAACTTCATGAAACACAACAAAGCAGTTAGTTTATAAAACTAACTGCTCGTTGTACAAAAGAAAAGCTGCGCTTACAGGAATAGTTTGTAACCTAAAGTTACAGAAATAGTATGAACAGGGTCGAAAACATTATTCGGAAATGAAAGGAAATTAAACTAAACAAAAATTTCATTTTGTATTAATTGAAAACACAAAAAGAGCACTTCATAAAAGCGCTCTCGTAACGAGTTTTATCTTTTCAAAGAAAGGAATACGCCATATCATACGAAACTTTTCTGAAATGTGCTTGGGATAATCAATTGGTATATGTAAAAAAAGAGCACCTTCGAATGAACTGCATCCCAATTGTTAGACACAGTCT
>NZ_BTRL01000032.1:0-52009 GCF_054771475.1 Bacillus sp. MN7755 | reverse complement strand
TCCCGTTGGTCCTGTTACCCCGGTTACTCCCGTTGCTCCTGTTGGAATATAAATTGGTGGAAGAACCGGAAAGGTAGGTCCAATATTTTCTGGGCCTATCATACCATTATTCAACAACAATTTGTCATTGCGGTTCAATTTAATACCCCTCATTCCACATTTTTGTTTACTAATTAAAAAAATAAAACATCTATCATTTTAGAAAAATTCCATGACTACTTTTTCATACTCAAATGTTTTTACATATATTAAACTTTTACCGTTGCTATAACTAGTAGTATTAATATAATAAAATGATAGTTCCATATCAAAATACTAAATCGGTTACGTTCTAATTAAAAATGAGGTGATTTATATTCAAGATAAGAATGAAAAAATGAAAAAAGAACTATTTTCCCTGGCTCTTGAAATTATTCTCCCTTACAGGCTTACAGGTCCTACTGGTCCTACAGGTAATACTGGGCCCACAGGTATTACTGGACCTTCTGGCATTACTGGACCTATTATTACTACAAACTCTATGTTTGCCAATAATACATTAGGTGGTCCCATGTCAGTCATATTAGGTGGAACTAATATTCCACTTTCTAATAACCAAAGTCTCGGTAATTTTACAGTGAACGCTTCAAATGATATATTTACAATTCCTGTTACTGGAAGATATTATTTAACCTATCAAGTTAATACAACAACTTCTTTACTTGCTGGTACAAGGCTACTATTAAACTCTTCAACTCCACTTCCCAGATCTATTTTTTCACCTGCAATATCAACTTCAAATTATAATAATAATTTAATAAGCAATTTAATTGCTGGTAATACAATTTCACTTCAACTATTCGGCGTATTATCCGTAGTTAATTTAGTTGGAGGCGGTTCTACAGATGCCTCTTTAACAATTATACGAATTGATTAAAAAATGATTCGTTCTTTTTTATAATAATCATTCTTAAATGCTAAAATAGTAACTATTACGTCATTCCTAAAGCTTATATTTCAATAACTTCACGACAGTGATTATGCAATAAGAAACACTTTGCACTATATTCATAGTACAAAGTATCTATACTAAATTTTCCGTATATACATTATCAATTTACACTCTACCTATGCCAATGTTACATTAAATAAGAAGACAGTTTCTCAAATGCGGACCATCTCAATACGTATTTGAGAAACATACTCCAATCCTATACGCGAGAGCAATACTATGGTTGACACTCAAATGAGTGTCTTTTTTTGTCGATTATAAAAAATAAAAACCATCTCTCATAGATGCTTTTATCATTACGCCTTTCTTTGTTTTTTAAGGCAGCTGTAAATTTATGAAGCTGAATAATAAATGGTCATACTTAACCGTGTTAGCGTTCTTCCAAAATTATGATAAGAATGCGGTCTATCCGCCTTAAAGCGAATTGCATCCCCACTATTTAATTTATATTGACAATCATTTATTTCAATTGTCAATTCCCCTTCAAACACTGTTATAAATTCTTCGGCCCCTTCTTTATGGCCTTCCGAACTTAGTTTTCCTTCTGCCTCAATTTCAACCGTATAGATTTCAAAGTTCCTATCATCTTGGAAAGGAAAAGAAGGATACACTTTATATCTCCCATTGTCTTCTGATAATACTTGAATATCATTTCGTAAAACAACTTTCGTATCCGGTTGCGGATTATTGATTAAAGAAGTAAAAGACACTTTCAAACCATTAGCAATTTTCCATATCGTTGTTAATGTTGGACTTGACTCTCCTCGTTCAATTTGTCCTATCATCGTTTTACTCACACCTGTTAATTGGGAAACCTTTTCTAAACTTAATTTTTCCTTCTCTCGTATTGTCTTTAAATTTTTCGCCAGAATAAATTGAATTTCTTCCATAAGAAACACTCCTACACTATATACAATATAACGACCGTTATGTATAATAAAGAGCACACGTTATATTGTTCTTTTCGGTCATTATAACACACGAAATAATTAGGGGGTTTTGAAATGCCTATCTTTTCTTTTTTGTTATTTGTTTTTATAAGTAGCTTCACACCCGGACCTAACAATTTTTTAGCTATGACATACGCCAATCAACATGGTTTAAAAAGGAGTATTCAATTTTGCTTCGGAGTAGCTTTCGGATTTTTCATCCTCACTTCCTTGTGTAGCTTCTTTAATATTGTACTAATTAATATTCTACCCATAATCGATTTCCCTTTAAAAATTTTAGGTGTAGCATACATGCTATATTTAGCTTTTAAAATACTAACTAGTAAAACTAGTACAGATCCCGATGAAAAATATAATAAAAATTTATTTACAGTGGGGATTTTTCTTCAGTTTGTTAACCCTAAAGGGATACTATTCGGACTAACTGTAGTATCAACTTTTATTCTTCCTTACTACACTTCATATTCAAGTTATCTACTTTTTTCATTATTTCTCGGTGTAGTCGGGTTAATGAGTACATTTAGTTGGAGCTTATTTGGTTCCATGTTCCAAAAACTTTTATTAAAACATACTAAATCATTTAACATCATTATGGCCGTTTTATTAGTTTTTAGTGCTATTTCAATTGTAGTCAATTAAATTCAAATTCTAAATTTTGTTCTTATTTAAAATACGTTTTACAAATATGGATGATATTTTCAATAAACATTCCACTTACATGCTTTACTTATTTAATTTTAGGTCGGAATAAAAATTTTAAAAAGAGGATTACTCAGTATAAGTAATCCTCTTTTTCGGACCGATTGGTTTGTAAATATTCTGTTCCACTAAACTCAAATCTTTACTTAACTTCATACCACCAGCCTTTACGATCAAGGTAATCCGTCATTCCTTTAAGTTGCGCATCTGAAGTTGGTTCAGATATAAAATATGTTAGACCATCAGATTGTAAGATGAAGTTAGCTGTCATTTTTAGGGACGTTAATGCCCCCATTACATCAGGTGTTTCATACGGTGAAAATGCTCCTGATTGAATGATATTTTTTGGGGATGGCGGAGTTGTCCCACCTGATTGCCCAGTTAATGCATAAACAATTGAATTTGCAATCTTATCTGGATTCCATTTTGCCATATCTGCTTCATTATCGATAAATCCAAGTTCAATTAAGATTGCAGGTGCTTTCGTATTCGCTAACACATAAAGGTCTTTACGTTCCTTTGCACCACGATTTGACCAGCCAATATCTTTTGAAAGTTGTGCTGCTATCTTTGCTGATAAAGCTTGTTGATCATAGTAAAGTACTTCAACACCATTTGCTTTCGTATCGTATGAGTTTAAGTGAAATGAAACTACTAAGTCTACATCATGTGAATTTGTTTTTGATACAATGTTATTTAAATTTTGTGCTTGTGTTGTCCCTACTTCATCCGTATCATCATAAACTGTATGTCCTAATGCTCTTAGTTTAGCAACAACTGCATCCTTAACTTGACGATCCATAATGTGTTCTTTCCGATTTCCATAATTCGCACCCTGTACAATACTATTGTGACCTGCATGTAAACTATATCTAGCCATTTTTCAACACCCCCTTTTTTATTAACATATTCAAAGCTCGTCTTATTGTCCGGTCAAATATCCAGTACAACACTTGCAAATATTAAATAGGGCGCTAATCTATTTTTTAAATGAAAAAACCAAAAATAATACTCTCAACTAATATATTAATTTGTGGCATCTACTTTTTTATCATTCATTTTAAAATCTTTTTATAATAATACAGAAAAATACGCTATAATATAAGTTATTGTTCTTTAGGAGGGGTTTAATGGCTGATAAGTATAAATTTTTAATTCTCGTTGTTACAGCATTTTTTTCTTTCTTTTCCTTAATAAAAGATTTCCGTAACACTTCAAAAAGTTTCTTTTGGGGAAGCTTTGCAATCCTAACAAGTTTTATATTATTATTAACACACGCTTTAGAGTTAACTCCAATACTTCTCCATTCAGCCCAGATGGCTCTTGAGATTATTACAATACCTCGTAAATTATTTTTTCCGTCCGGCACTGAAGTTGCTAGTATTTGCTAACAATTCGTGTATCTAAAAAAATTTCAACTCTATATTTCTAATTATCTTTATAAATATAAAAGTGCGGTTTCTCCTTTCTAGAGAAACCGCACTTTATTAAATTAAAAAAATGGCTAGTATACAAATCACCGTTTTATCCTTACATTTACGATTAGTTATTTCAGCATTATGTTCCTTATAAATTTCAAACGCCTAATCGCTTTCTACGCTTCTTCCCCTTACTTAACCATTATTTCAAGGTATAAACGTACTAGCTTATAAACACTCTCTTTTCGCCGATTTTTCTACTCTTCCTGTTCTTTCTCTTTCTTTTTCTCCTCTTTTCCTGTTCTTCTTGATTCTTCATCCGGACGCACAATGCTTTATAGTTTTTCAGCTCCTTCACCACAAGTCTACACATCTGCTTATCATGGATATCTCCAAAAAATGAAAATTGATTCATGTGATACGGCTCTCCTCCGTTCAATCTACTTACTTATAAATGAATTACTTTATTAATTTTCCATAAAACAGTAATTATTATATAATTAAACTATTAAAATATTAGGTGGTGATACAAATGACTGAAACAACCCGAATCGCTCTTTTCACTCTTGTAGGAATAAGTGCCATATTTTCTGTAATTAAAGAATTTCAAAAACCAGAAAAAAGAAAGTTTTGGATTACCTTCGAAACTTTAATTCTGATCGGGGCAGCCTGGATGTTAATTGGACTTCTCATGTAACCTACTTAATTAGTACCCTCACTTGAACAAAACTCAATATTGCGTCAATAATGTAAGTAACATTAGATTTTCTCCTTGGAAAACCGAGCAGCTAGCTTTTGCTAGCTGTTCTTTTGTTATACATCTAATTCAGTATTAGTGCCGTTTTTAAATTAATAAAGGAATTTCGAAAACCACTGAAAAAACAGTTTTTGATTTTAGTTGATTCTCTAATTTTGATAAGAGCTATATTTTTATGGCTAGTTTTTTTATCTACATTACTTAAAGAGAACTCTCAGTTACTAAAGCAGTTAGCAAAAGCCAACTGCTTTTTTATTAAAATAACGCCTTCATTTCAAAATTATATTGTTTTAAATTATCTATTCTACTTCTCTTCTCTTGTTCATATGCCAGGTACTTTATTCATAAACTAAAAATAATTGACATAACTGAATGGAGGCTACCAATGTCTTTTGCAAATATTATTAAATACAGGCGCGTTCCCCACTTCAATTCTAACTTCCCTTTAATTTTATTTTGGAGCCAGAAAAGTGGTTGTACTTCTCTTACACATTGGTTTTTTTATCAAATTAATTTATTTAAGCAAGCCATAAAATACGATTCTTTCATCCATAATTACGAAAATGAAATATACAAAAACTCCTCAGACTACTTTATTGAATTAGCTGCAGCTTTATATTCAAAAGAAAAAGATACCTATAAGTTAGTAAGAAACCCGTATACAAGAGCTGTAAGTTCATTCTTCTCATTAATCGCTCCTCCATACATAGAAAACCCAGCATGGGAGTCCGTTCGGAGTTTTTATTATGGTAACAGCATTTGTAGTAAGCCTATTTCATTTAAAATCTATCTCTATTACTTAAAATCACAAATGACAGATTTAGAACAAGTAGATCCACATTTGACACCACAGTATGTACCCGGTGAAGAAGCGTTTGTTACAAATTATATCTACCTTGAAAATTTCTCTACCGAAATTGTACGTCTAGAACAAACATATCAATTAAAAACTGCTCCTTTACACATACTAACCAAATCATGGCATCATCAGAAGGACAGGGCGATTTTTAGAGGTAATTTTGCAGATGCTGATATTACCGATCCTTTATTCCCACGCCTCCCAACATACGATAGTTTTTATGATCATGAAACTATCCAATTAGTACAAGATATTTTTAATAAAGATTTCAGCACGTACAAATACCCATTAACCCTTTAAAAAATAAGTGATTTTCTAATTGCAGTTTCATATATTATATGGAAACTTAAATTCGTCTATTTAAGTTTCCACATAAAACTCTCGTAGTAAGTTGAGACACTGGAAGCAGTGTCTTTTTCCGATAAAATCTGAATTTTAAAAATTTGTTTCCCTGATTTACGTCATACTCATGCAACACTACTTTTGAATCAAAGTGTATATCCAAATATTGCAAGTGAATAGTTGGGTCATAAAGACGTTTTCATAACATTAAATTGCTATTCGCATATTTTACCTGGGACCTGGGATGCAAGAAGACGCAGTTAAAACATTTAGTGAACAACTATTTGGATAGTAATGTTTGAAAATATAAAAATGCGGTTCCCCCTTCCTAGAGAAACCGCATCACATCAATGTTTTTATTAAATTTTAAACTGACTCGTATACAAATCAAAGTAAAATCCTCTATCTTTCATAAGAGATTCATGATTCCCTCTTTCCATAATACTTCCATCTTTTATAACAAGAATTTGATCTGCTTTTTCAATCGTTTTCAGTCGATGAGCGATTACAAAACTTGTTCGACCTCTCATTAAATTGTTTAGTCCTTCTTGAATTTGTAATTCTGTTCTCGTATCAATATTAGATGTCGCTTCGTCGAGAATTAATATATCTGCATCTGCTAAAATTGCCCTCGCAATCGCAAGAAGTTGTTTCTGTCCTTGACTTAAATTCGATCCTTCTGAAGCAATTTTTGTTTCATATTGATAAGGTAAATGCTTTATGAAAGAATGTGCAGATGCTGCCTTTGCTGCATTAATTACTTCTTCATCACTAGCATTTAATCGACCATAACGGATATTATCTATAATCGTCCCAGCAAATAAATACGTATCTTGTAAAACTACTCCTATTTTACTTCGCAACGAATTAATATCATAATCTTTAATATTTTTTCCATCGATATGAATTTGTCCTTGCTGAATATCGTAAAAGCGCGTCAGCAAATTAATGATTGTTGTTTTGCCCGATCCAGTTGGACCAACTAAAGCAATTGTCTCCCCTGGCTTCGCCTTAAGACTCACTTCTTTTAAAACCGCCTTATTTTCCTCATAACCAAATGAAACATTTTCGAGTGCAACATGCCCTTGTAAATTTTGTACAACGGATGCATCTTTTTTATTTTGAATCTCCGGTACTTCATCCATAATTTCAAAGACTCGTTCTCCACCAGCAACTGCCGCTTGAATCGTATTCATTAATGTTGCGAATTGACTGAGCGGTCTTGAGAATTGACGAGAATAATTAATAAAAGCCGCAATGACACCTACTGTAGTCATTCCATTTAAAACCATTACTGATCCAGTACCAATTACAAGTCCCATACCTAAGTTGTTTATAAAGTTCATACTCGGAAAAATAAAAGCTGAAAATGTATCCGCCTTCGTAGCTGAAACTCTTAGTTGTTCATTAATCTTATTGAAATTTTGTACAGTTTCTTTTTCTTTCCCGTATAACGTTGTAACATCCGCTCCTGTTATAGCTTCCTCAATAAAACCATTTAATTCTCCTAAATCTTTTTGACGCTTTGCAAAGTTTTTACCACTATAAGCAACTAGTTTTTTTGTAACAAAAAACATAATAGGTACTGTAATTAAAGTAACAATTGCTAAAATCCAATCTAATGCGAACATCGCAATCGTTACACCTATAAAGGTTAATGCTGATGAAATAATTTGTACAACACTTTGTGTCAACGCTTGATTCAAATTATCTATATCATTGGTCACACGACTCATTAAATCTCCTTGAGAACGTACATCAAAGAACCGTAAAGAAAGCGTTTGGATTTTCTCAAAAATATCTTGTCGTATTTTTTGTATGGTTTTTAATGCAACGTTAACCATGACAAATGTTTGTAACCAAGTTAAAAACACTGTAATACCATAAATTGCGATAAGTAACATGCACATTCTTGCTGTACCATTTAAATCTTTAGGTACAATATATTGATCTATGATTACTCCCATTAAGTAAGGACCTAATAACCCAAGTAATGTCGTAATAAATACTAAAAATATAACGAACGTAAGAGCAGCCTTTTGATACCCCATATAGTTCCATACTCGCATTACAGTTCCTTTCGTATTATTAGCTTTCCCCATCTTAGGCGCTTTACGTCCACCTTTATTAGCAAATTGCCCTTGAAAATTACGCATGTTCTTTCCCACCTTCTTTATGTAAATTGCCACCTTGGGAAAGATAAATTTCTTGATATACCTCACATTGTTCTAACAGTTCTTCATGTGTACCATCACCAACTAATTCACCGTTATCTAAAACGAGAATTTTATCAGCATCTATTATTGATGAGATTTTAGAGGCAATTAATAATGTTGTTGTTCCTTTATATTCTGTTCTTAATGATGATTGAATGTTAGTTTCTGATTTGGCATCAACTGCTGATGTAGAATCATCTAATACAAGAATAGATGGCTTTCTCACAAGCGCCCTTGCAATTGATACACGCTGTTTTTGTCCACCTGATAAATTTGTCGCACCTTGTGTTAAATGATATTGATAAGAATCTTCCAGCTTGTTAATAAACTCAGTCGCACAAGCTGATGAAGCCGCTACCTCCAGTTCGTCACTTGTTGCATCTTCTTTACCATAACGTAAGTTCTCTTCTATACTACCTGAAAACAACAATGCCTTTTGAGGTACAAAACCTATTGAACCACGCAGTTTTTGTAAATCGTATGCCTTAACATTTATTCCATCAATACATATTTCACCTTGATCAACATCGTATAAGCGCGGTAATAGTTTTGCTAAAGTAGATTTACCACTTCCAGTAGAACCGATAATCCCTACTTTTTCACCTTTACATATGCGAAATGAAATATCTTTTAAAACATATTCATTATTTTTCGTATAACTATAACTAACGTTTTTAAAGTCAATATGTCCCTCGATTTGCTTAGGTACAAGCGCATTTGTTTCGCTCATAATATCAACCTCAGTATTTAAAATTTGCTGTACACGATCCGCAGACGGAAATGCTCGCGCGATTTGCATAAATACCATACTTATAGACATAAGTGACATTAAAATAATATTCAAATAGTTTATAAACGCTAATATAGCTCCTACTTGAAGAGTACCGTTAAATACTTTTTCTCCACCAATCCATAATGTTGCGACAATCCCCCCGCTTACAACCAACATTATAATTGGCATCATTAAGGAAATAAGCTGAACCGCCCGAATATTTATCTTCGTTAAGTTTGTATTCACTTTTCCAAACTGAGTGATTTCATATTTTTGTCTTACATACGCTTTAATAACACGGACACCAGATAAATTTTCTTGTAACTTTGTATTCACTTTATCTAATGCTTCTTGCACTTTTTTGAATGTCCCGCTTGCTTTACTTGCAATAAATATAATCGCAAGTAATAAAATTGGAACAACTACAAGTAATATAGGAAATAACTCACGCGCTGTTACAAAAACAATTATGATACTTCCGATAAACAACAAAGGACCACGAACAAGAACACGTAATGTCATCGTCATCGCCGATTGAATAGAAGTAACATCATTTGTCACAATCGTTAATAATTTCCCAGTTCCAAATGAATCACGATTTTCACTAGAGAATGTTTCGATTTTCGCAAATACATCTTTTCGTATGTCTGTAGCGAAATTAACAGCTGCTTTTGTAGAATACATCATGCACCCAAGTCCTCCAACTAGACCGAGTGCTGCTGCTCCTATCATTAGAAGCCCCATTTTTATTACATAATTCATATCCCGATTTGCTATCCCAACATCAATAATATGTTGCATAATAGTCGGTTGAATTAAGTCCATCGCAACCTCAAGTACCATAAATAGCGGTCCAATAATAGCGAAGAACATGTATGGTTTTAAATACTGTAATAACTCACGAAATGATTTCATACATAATCTCCTTTTTCCTATGAAATTACCAATTAATAATTCTTACCCTCCTTACTTAAGCCATATAATTTATAATTTTTTTATTACTTCTATTATATTATGTAAATTAATATTTAACATTATTAAATGATAAGCATTAATGACTTTTCGGTCAATAAATGTGCTTTGTATTATATAAATACAAAAACCGCATTCTTAATGAAAAGAATACGGTTTTTTATCTATATTTTTTCAGTTGTAAAATCTAAAAACTCAGTCTCAAATCCATTGTTTTTAGAAGGACTACACATGTAAAAACCTATTTTAACAGGCTCATTTCCTATATCCTCCATCAAATGAGCGATTCTTATTTGTTCCCATTGATGGATCTTTTTCACATATATTGTATAATCACCACGTTTACGAACAATTCGAAAACGAAGTTGTTGGGTAGCTGATTCTGTTGGAAAATCTTGTGTTGACCAATCTGAATATCCATTATTTGTTACGACAGCTCCTAAATGAGATGGACCATCTGGAATATATTCTAATGAAGTTTTCAACCAACACTTTTCCGAAATCATAACAAAAAGACCAGCTTGATCGAATTTTGAATTTGGATTCATACGCAATTGAACTTCAGCTTGAAAGTCTGTCATCATCTCAGTATAAAACACATGACCATTCATTACTTCAAAACCATAATGTGTTTTAAGCCAAAAATCTGTTTCGGGTTTCGAGCGGACAATAAACACATGATTGTCATTAAGCTTATAATATTCAGGTACATTCATTATAGTAAGTTGCTCAATATGTTCTGGTATATGTGATATTTTCATAGTTCCTCCATAATAAAGCATCTATATGCACATTTAAAATTCTACTAATACTGGGAATTTATAACCTTTCAAATCCAACTCTCTATCACTTCGAACCATTAAATACTTACTAGACTGTAATTCTGTAAACTGTACATCCTCAATCCCTAATTGATCTGGAGAGAAGTAAAATTCGATTTCTGTAAATCTTTCAGCGATTTCCCCGCATATTTCATCTAAAACTGGAATTACTGGTGCAAACACTCCATATAATTTCAACTTTTCATTATCTACTTCATACACAATTAGAGCATCTAGTTTCTCTAAATAATACAATTTCTCATTCCATTCCGAATCATACATATTCAAATAAAACGAAGGATGGAAGTTTAATGTTGAAAAATTATTTGAAAGTCTTTGGCTACTTTCAATAGTTTCATGTATCAACTGTCTATCCTCTTCAATATAATAATCTAGCTTTCTAAGTAAAGAATTATTATTATTTTTATCGTATGGTATAGTCATCAAATATTCCTGTACAACTTTAAATCCAAATGATGTATATAGTTCAGGTTTTTCCGTAAACAATAATGAACATTCACATTGTTTATCAATTTCTTCAATCATTTCCCTCATTAATTCAGTCATTAGTCCTTGTCTACGAAAATTAGGATGTGTCATTACAGATTGAATGCCCGCTGCATTTATTCTTTCACCATTGATTATCAATGGTAGTGAAAATGCTGCAACATTTGCAATAGCTTTATCTTCCTGTAAAAATGATAAAGCTTTATATGTATCATCCCAATAGCCTCTCTCTGAAAAATCCTTCAATGTTTGAATTGTAATCCCAAACACTTCTTCAAATAAAGGAAATAACTGCTCTCTTTTCGGTTCTTCTAATAGAAGTTTTTCAAAATTTTCAACATTCCCCATGTTGTCCCTCCATATGTTAATTCCATCAAATTAGATGTAGTTATATAACCTGCTCTTAAAGTAATAGGTCTTACCAATCAATATACTATCACAAAATATAAAAAAAGAGTCTAATTAATTTTATGTTTCGACTATTCGAAAATAAGTCGAATAAAACAATATTAGGATTTTTGGATATTAATAAGTTTATTGTATGAAAATAGTGCTTTCTAATTCGTTTTTACTAATAGAAATGCACCATTTATAAATAATATTTTTTATTATTTTTTTCCTTCTAGCCTTTCCTTCGTATTAATTTCTTCTCCTCTCATTCTCTTTTCAAATGTATTTCTCCAACTATTAGAAAGCTCATTTACTTCTAAGATCCTTTTTAGCCCTTCCATATTTTGTTTTTCTTTATGCATGATACGATTAGCAAATGCTACTGTAACACCATGTGGATTAGACTTTAGTAGCTTTAAAGTATCAACAGGTGATACCCAACCTTCTTTTAATACGCGAAAATAAAACCCTGTATATCCTGTTTCTTGAAAATATATTGGTAACTTTGGAATATTGTATTTCTTAGCTAATTTAAAACAAGGTTGTCTTGGCTGCGTTACTTGTACAATTGCTTCTCCCATTTGAAATGTATCACCAATACAAACATCCTCTTCACACATACCGCTTATTGTTATATTTTCTCCGAATGCTCCATATATAAGTTCTTGATTCAACTCTTTTTCCCAGTATGGATAGTGGTCACCAGTATAAACACAAACTGCTTTATCTACTCCTCCATGATGGACTAAGTCCGCTTGCCCATCTCCATTAAATTTTACAAAGGATAAAAATACTGGTTCCTTTACTTCTTTTTTATTAATACCTGTATGAATTACCTTTCCACCGTACGTAACCTCTTTTGGTAATCCTATATTTAAAGATAATATTTGATATTCATTTGTCATTCTATTTCCTCCTTTAAAGGTGTTACATGAATTTACTCTCTCGATTTATTTTCACAACTATCTCTGTTATATAAAGATGATTATAAAACCTAAAAAATCATTGTTCAATCCAATTATTTATATAATAATGATAGGTAAAACCTATCATTATACTTGAGGTGATCCAAATCGAATTACGACAACTTGAATATTTTTTAGCTGTTTCAAAAGAATTGCATTTCACAAAAGCAGCTGAGAAATTAAATATTTCACAGCCTTCACTAAGTCAGCAAATACGTGCTTTAGAACATGACGTAGGAATGCCGCTTTTCGATCGTATTGGTAAAAAAATATCTTTAACTGACGCTGGAAGGATTTTATTATTACATAGTAAAACCATTTTTCATGAAGTCGAACAAGCTCGTTCTGCTATTCAAGATTTAAACGGATTACAGCAAGGTTCCTTAACAATTGGATCATTGTTAACCGTCGTGAATTACTTACTACCACCAGCTATTATAAATTTTAATAATTTATATCCCAATATAGAACTTTCTGTATTAGGGCTTCGCACAGGAGATATTCGTGAAAAATTATTACAAAACGAACTAGATATTGGCATTACATTTCTCCCGGTACAAGATAAAGAGATTATTTCTACCCCTCTATACAAAAGTGAACTTACATTAGTCGTACCAACCGGTCATCCATTAGCTGAACATGATCATGTATCTATTGCTGAATTACAGAACTACCCTTTAATTCTATTACCTATAAATTTCTTTTTAACCGAATTAATTACATCTCATTGTCAAAAATTCAACTTTAAACCAAAACCAATTTTAGAAATTAGTACAATGGAATCTTTAATCCAAATGATTTCAAAAGGAATGGGAATTACAGTGTTACCAAAACCATATATAGACTTTTTACAAAACAAAAACATTCAAACTGTAAAATTAAGAAATCCTACTCCGACTATAGAAATAGGGCTTATTTATAGAAAAGATAAATATATGTGTGCTGCAACTCGAGAATTCATTAAGCAATTGAAACTAACCGTACATTCTTTACAAAATTAAATAAAAAAAAGAGATTATCCTATGAAGTCGTTTCATAACGACCTAGTAGAATAATCTCTTTTCATAATGAAATAAATTATTACCTATAAATTTCAGTGTACCTTTTTGGAAATTGGAATATATTTTGTAAAATAAGCCCCAACTAACAATAATACAATTGAAAATAGCACTGTAAAAATACCATCTAAATGAAACCAATATGCAAACAAATTAAAGATTGCAAGTGCAAAGAAACAAATTGAAGTTAATGCACTTTTTAATCCTTTTATGTCCGCTTTTTTTCTTTTTTGATATGCAATATACATGGAAATGGCTAGAAAAATGATAAGAACAATCGTTAACAAAATTTTCAGCATCGGTAATCCCTCCAGTATACATACCCCCTTCAGCACTACCATATTATCCCATTTATCCCTTTGGAATCAATTCATTATTCTCTTCTCTCCAAAAATCAGTATAAGTTTTATTTTCAAAGTTCACATTCACCTCAGAAAAAGGAAGACTTCCTCCAACTTTCAATGAATACCAGTTATTTAAAATTGGAGATCCGAAACAAATATTCATTGTGCGATCATGTAAATCGGATAATACAGAATGTAAAGTTCCAAACCACTCTTCATAATTATGCACTGTCAGACCTGCAGGATATTCTAATTCTACTATTCCTTTTAAAGAACCCATGCTCAATTTTTCATTTTGATTTAAAAGTTCGTGTAAAGTGGAATATCTCTTTGTAGATTGTTCTAATCTCCTATTATTTAATTTTTTAATAGCTGAACTAACTGCATGGTTTGTTGATACGATAAAAGATTGACTGTCATCATCAATCGTTGTTATTGATTTATACCCGTCAAATATTTCAATACGTGCTGCATCTAAAGGATCCGCTACTATTAGATTAATATTACTAGCAATCGGCATTTCTTCTATTAGTGCCTTAGCCTCCTGCACATTTTTGCATTTCTCCAATAACACTCGAATTACTGCAAAACATTGTAAACCACTTACCGCTGGCTTTCTCAAACCCGCAATATTTCCTACCGGTTGGCCACATGCTGAAAATGTAACAGATAATCCATGCTCGTTAACTCCTTCCGTTCGACCAAAATATTGAGTGGAAAAGCCACTATGTGCATATGCACCTTCAACATGAGTCGAACAAAAGCGCATATCATCTATTACTGGTGACAAATCATAGTTTCTTAATACATAAGTATGCTTTAAATCTGTCTTTTTAGGTAAAACAGCACAATGGCTACAACCTGCTTTTAATAGTGTTTGATAATAATACATCATATTTTCAGATGGAATTTTTAACACTTCACAAAACCCTTCAATCTCTTCATTTATTCCTGGACAATATTTATGTAGTATATTCTTAGATTCTGTCCAATGGTGATGCGATATTAAGTTTTCTTTCTGTATAAATTGTGGAATGAGATAAGGATGTCGTTTCACAAATTCCCCTTGTTGCTTACCGATTTCATAATGACTTCCTTTTAACGATGAAAAATAACCCTTTACTTGATACACCTAATTACCCCCTCTTATTGAATTTATCCATATCGTACCAAATATACTTTATTCATTCTTGATGTTTTTTACTGTCTTTCAAATCAAATGTGGCTGGGATAAAGCAGAAAATTATAAAATAAAAACTAGGAAACTGTTAATGATTACAGTTTCCTAGTTTTTCCTTATACTAAATGATTCCCTCTGCCACCATCGTTTCTGCAATTTGAACTGAGTTCCACGCTGCACCTTTTAATAAGTTATCGGAAACGATCCAAAGATGAAATCCGTTTGGTGTATCAGGATCTTTTCTAATTCTACCGACAAATGTATCTATTTTTCCTTCTGCATATAATGGCATTGGATACAGCTGTTCACTGATGTTATCCTGCAGTATAACACCTGGTGCATCCAGCAACACTTCTCTTATTTCTGCAACAGTTGCTTCTTTGTCAAGTTCAATATAAACTGATTCTGAATGTCCTGATACGACTGGAACACGCACACAAGTAGCTGCCATTTTCAAATTGGGATCTTCTAAAATTTTCTTCGTTTCTTGCATCATTTTTACTTCTTCAAATGTGAAATCATTATCTGTAAATATATCTACTTGAGGTAGTACATTAAACGCAATTGGATAATGCTTTTTATCTTTCTTCACTGGTAATATAGTACTCTTAACCTCTTCACCTGCAAGTATTGACTTAGCCTGCTGTTTTAGTTCATGAATCGCATGAATTCCTGAACCTGACACAGCTTGATATGTGGAAACAATAATTCGTTCCAATCCGAATGCTTTTCGTATTGGCTGAAGTGCTGTTACCATCTGTAATGCTGAACAATTCGGAACTGCTATAATACCTTTATGCTCCTTTAAAGTGTGTGCATTTACTTCTGGAACGACGAGCGGTACATCATGTGCCATTCGGTATTCACTCGTGTTGTCAATTACGATGGCACCACTAGAGACTGCATGATTAACAAATTGCCTAGAAACTTCTCCTCCAGCGCTGAAAAAGGCAATATCTACACCTTCAAAGCTAGTTGTTTTTGCCTCTTGTATTATTATCTCTCGCCCTTTAAATTGTACTACCTTACCAGCGGATCGTTGTGATGAAAGCAATGTAATTTCAGCTATATTAAATTTAGTTTCTTTCTGTAACAGTTCAATAATTTTCTGCCCTACTGCACCTGTAGCCCCAACTACAGCTACATGATAGCCCTTTTTGATCATCTTTTCTCCTCCAATATCACTTGAATAAATATTTCTACAATTTTATTTTATAAAAAATTTAATCATTTGGAAAATTGAAATACGTGATATAATCATTCACAAATCATGATAATAAAAGAGGGATTGCTTATGGAAATGAGACATGTTAAAACATTTTGTGCGATTGTGAAGCACGGTAGTTTTTCTAAAGCTGCTCATGCATTAGGTTATGCGCAATCTACTATTACAGCGCATATGAAAGTATTAGAGAATGATTTACATATTCCTCTTTTCGATCGGTTAGGGAAAAAAGTACTTCTTACAAAAGCAGGTCATCAATTTCATCCTTATGCTTTAGAATTACTTGCTATTTATGAAAAAGCGCAAGAAATCCCTCAAAATACCGATCATTTAGAAGGTACATTGAGTATTACATCTAACGAATCATTAGCAGTATATCGTTTACCACAATTATTACGTACCTACAAACAGAAAAATCCGAAAGTAAATATCATACTTGAAACAAGCACAAATGAACAAGCATTTCAAAAATTACGTGAAGGAGAAACAGATGTTGTCTTCATAATTGGAGAAAGTATTGAACATAATGATTTTATTACGCGTACATTTAGTAATGAAACATTTGGATGGATTTTACCGCCCCATTATTCTACACAATCTAATCCGTTTTGTTTATTAAAGGATACTCAGTTTATTTTTACCGAACAAAGCTGCGGCTATAGACCAATGGTAGATCATTTTTTACGGCAAAGCGGGAATATTCCAGCTAAAACATTTGAAACTTCCAACGTTGAAGTCATTAAACAATCCGTTATGTGTGAGTTAGGAATTTCAATTCTTCCTTACATCGTTGTACAAGAAAGTTGTCAAAAAGAGCAACTCAGTTTTCAGCCTATCGAAACTCCAACAGTTATTCAAAGCCATGTAATCTATCATAAATCTAGATGGATTTCACCTGTAATACAGTCGTTTCTTTCACTATTAAAAGTGATGAAAGTATAAAATAATTTGAAAGAAAACATGAGTTGAAATCCTTTGAAGAATATCAACCCACATTTTCTTTAATACTACTTATATAAAGGCTGTTTTTATGAGGTTTTCGTATAAGTGTGATTTCATTAATTAAAACTACTTTCAAAGTCGACATATCAGCGATAATTTATGTCTATTTCGAATAGGTGTTAGCAAGTTCGTTTGCAAACTTGTTAGCACTTTTTTAGATTCCCTCCAATACATACGCTCTCACAAAAACATCATATTTAGCTGCTAACTCTTCCAGTTTCTTTTCTCTGTATTTGGTCAAGGAAGAGAAACTAAATTTGTTGAAGTGAAAAGACATACACAGGGGACTATTGGAAGACCTGCTATCCAGAAACTCCATAGTGCCATTGTTGATGCTGATGCTGTTTGAGAATATTTCGTTACACTGAGTAATTTCAATAAAAATGCAAGGAAATATGCAGCTAATAAGAACATCGAGTTAATTGATGAGGATGCTCTTATTAACATGATGAATTTAGATACAAACTAAACAAGCCGTCCAATAGGACGGCTTGTTTTTACTTCACATACACATAGGCTTCATTTGCATTTATATAGTATGTTTTTCCTTCGCTATTGTGAAATATACATCCAAAAAGCGTACCCAAAGATAAGATATTATTTAAAATGAGAATATTTTTCTTCAACTAGTATTTGTTAATCAATGCCGCAACTAGTAATTCTCTCCACTACCTCTTAAAAATTAGCATAGTTTGTATGAATTCTATATCTAGTAGAAAGCTCTCTATTATATAAAAATATAATAATAGGTTAATAAACAAGCATTCTTTTTACTAAAACATAGAATAATATGAACCCTAATGGAAGGGAGGTATAAAAGAATGTCCTGGAATAATGATTGCTGGAGTTCTAAGAAAAATCATTGTTGCGATGATTGGTGGAAATCTAAAGATAAGCATCATTGTGATGACGATTGGTGGAAATCTAAAGATAAGCACAATTGTGATGACGATTGGTGGAAATCTAAAGATAAGCACAATTGCGATGACAATTGGTGGAAATCTAAAGATAAGCACAATTGTGATGACGATTGGTGGAAATCTAAAGATAAACACCATTGTGATAATGATTGGAAGTTTAATCGAAATAAGTGTCGTTGTAAATGTTTCTTTATTTGTTGTCATTGTAAAAAGAAACATTGTTAAGTTTTTCAGTGCCAGCTTAAAGGCAAAGAATATATCTTAGGGACTAATAAATGCTGGATTATGGTAATTAAAAAGACTGTCTCTAAATGAAGTGCACCCCAATTGTTAGACACATAATTAACAATTGGAGGTGCATTTTTCATGGTTAAATTTTCTTCGAAAGACAAAATACAAGCAGTAAAACGATATCTAGAAGCTACGGAAGGCGGAAAAAATGCGACTGTGATTGTCATTGTGAACCTCGCTACCAAGCGTATACATCCGGCCCTTTATTCCGTAATGCTGACACTGATTTCATCCAAGTTTCTGCACTTAATCAAACAGACGAACCGCCAACTGTAACTATAGCGGTACAAAATTATCAAGATACTTGTGAGGGCAATGTATATCCTTCATATGGATATCTTTGTGGGGAGTTAATTAACGATGATAACGGCGGTTCAGATGATGAAGTACGCAATGGGGATGGTAACGGAGGATGTATCTATTGTGATCCTGAAGGCGTAAATCCGTTTATTGGACCGGTAACATTTACAATTCCACCTCGGCAGTTGTTTAGCGTAAGGGGATTTTTACCGCAAGACCCGTATCAACCGGTAGATCCACATTACGTAGTTCGGGTGACAATCTAAATACAAACCGTACTCAAAGTTCATAAACGTAATTTGATGGAAGAATTTCGCATTTACCCAAGCCATATCAGCTTCTTTTGTTATTTTTGGATCTACTCGTAAATGGATTCCCTTCTTCATGTTTGTAATTGTAATGTTGTTGCATTTTACGTTATCATTGTAAGACATTTGTTTTGTAGCTTCCATAAGAATTCCTGTACCTGTCCATCCACTTGTCGCATGTTTACCAAGTATATTAATATCTTTCAGCATGTGATCTTGTTCCGTCAGCTCTTCATCATCTAGCATCTTTTTTAACTTGGCTTTTGTCTCAGGATTTTTAACATTAGTAATGCTCCTTTTCGCAATAGTAACGTTACCTTTTAATTGTTCATCCCATTTATCTTGCGATTTCCACTTTCTAATTTGAGATGGCTTCAGGTTTAATTCCTTTGCAATCTCAACAAGTGCCTTCTCACCATTGCTTGCTTTGTATATTTCAAATGCTTTATCACGGTTTGGACTACGCTGTCTCGCCATCTACATTTCACCTGCCACCTCACGTTCGAATTTTATATTTCCATGAGTTCATTCCTTACGCTAATCACTAAATGAATCTTATTTTAAAAATATTTCTCGTTTATTTGTTACCAATTTCCTTTTGGTTTGTATATAGCAATGTAAAAACTAAATTTAAAGGAGAGAAATCATGAAACTAAAAATCAAAACACCAGACGGATTTAAATCAGATTTTTACATTTCACCAGAGTTTATTAGCGCTATCGGATTATCCACCTTATATCTCCATCTAGCAGGAATCATTTGATTCTTGCTTTTTCCATTCGTTGAGTTCTTTTGTTTGGTTTAAATGGGTTAGGTTAATCTATTAATTCTATTAAATCCATCAGTTCAACTATTACATATTAACGTTTCCTTCATATATTATAGTAGATTGTTAGAAAGGAGGCGTAACCATGGATAGTTGCGTTGTGTTTGTAAACGGACAACCTTTTTTAGTTCTTTCAGTAGCTGGTATCGAAATTGCTAGATTAGAGATTTCTCTTCAAGTAGCATTAGCTTTAAGAGTGCTTGGAATACCAATCTGCGATTAATTACCGTGCCACTAAAAAAAGAGAGCATTAGCTCTCTTTTTTATTTTCCCGTTATCTTTCCTTAACAACAAAAAAACCTAACCAAGTTCATGGCAGCGCCTACAATAATTACTATTTATTTAATCCCTTCTTCATATTATCTACTACATTTTTAGCGAGTTTTTCTGTTTCTTCTTTACTTAAATTAGGAGCATTAACAGTCACACTATAATTAGTTGTCTTTGTTTCTGTTTTTCTTGGTTTTAAAGTAGCGTAGATAATTGCTATCCCCGCACAAACACATGTTATTTTAATTACGTTGTCTAATACTAGTGATGACCACATTAAGAAATCAAACACATAAGAATTATACTTTTTTACTAGTATACAAGCCGTATCTTTTAAAAGAAGCACAACATAGAATAAAATACAGGACAAGACTTTCAAAAAAACTTGTCTGAGTTTATTCTCAAAAAGAGGTGAACATAAATGCCTATCGTTAAGCCTTTTATAGCTGGAAGACGATTTGTAAGTACAGCTGCTACAGGGACTGCTGCTGGAGCAGATTTAACTTTTGCTAACACAGACTTCACTGATGACACTGGTGCTGTAACAACATTCCCTGCTTCTTATGCTTTTTTAACGCTTTATATTAATGGCGTTATTCAAACAGGTGATACTATTACTGGTGTGACTACTACAGCTGCTACTATTGTAGGAGGAGCTGTCCTAGATGGAGGAACTCCTATCGCAATCGAATTTACAATAACATAAATTTAGTTATCTTTTTAGAGGTTTCATTAAAAGAAACCTCTAATTTTAAAAACTGTAATTAATTTTAGTAGCAACTACATAATGCAGTGCATATACTAGTATAGAATAATTGGTATTTATACTCACTCTCAAAAAGAGCACTTATATGGTGCTCTTTTCTCTTGTTACGAAATACAAATCTTTGTATAAAACTGTACCTCTCTAAAAACCATACATACAATATGATGTGAACCCTTTTTTCTAAATAAGTCTTGGTCATAAAGCGCCTTCCTCCAAAGGCGCTCTTTAATTTTCAAATAACATTTTCAAGTAATTACGAGAGCGGATTTTATTATGTTGTACAAGCACTACTTCGCTTTATTAAATAGACTATATAGACAACTAAAAGAAGGGAGCTTTAAATTCATATGGCTGATTACTTTTATAAAGATGGTAAAAAGTATTATAAAAACCAATCGCATTCGGACCATCAAAAAAATAACTGTTTTGTTGAGACTCATACAATTGGTGGTTCAGGAGAAAATTTAAATGGAAATATACCTACATCTATTGACCTCCTAAATACCACTCCACAAACAGTATTTGAAGATTTCACCAACAATCACAATAAAACATTAATTCAGTTATTTGTTGTCGGTATGAGTGCACCCGTTCAAGTAACTATTCTAACAAGAAGATCTAGCACACCAATTACTACTACATTACAACCCGTTCAAACAAAAATATTTCAAGTTGAAGATTTTCAAAGTCTTACTCTTACAAAGCAGGAAGGTCCTACTAGTGTAGTTAGTTTATTTATTCAAAAAACATTTTGTATCTGCTGTAACGATAATAACGATTCATGTGATGAATATTACCACGAGTGCAATTAATAGATTAAATCGCCAAAAGGACCCTTTATATAAAGTTTTTTCCTTTCACTCCCCTCATTCCCCCGTTTTTTTGTTGAAAATTCTAAAACATGTTAATACTATAGATACACCAAGGTTGAATACAAATGACCATTGTGTTCTTCTTATTTACGGAGCAGTTAGCTTTTGCTAGCTGCTCTTTTATTTCGTTCCAGTTCTTTCCTCTTAAAGAACTCTTTAACTGCGTTTTCCCAATAAGTACACATATCCTTTCCCCTTTTCTACAAAATGAATTTTTTATTTAAATGTGTTTTTACACACTTGTATGAACTAAACATATATTTATATAGACATGCATTATACATTTCCTTTTTGGGTTTTAATGCTCATATTATAAATAGAACAAAAATATTTTATCTACTTTTATAAGAAGGTGTTTTTATTAATACAACTGTAATTTCGCATTTTTTATAATGAAGAGTATCTACTCCCTTGGTGGTTAATGCACCACACAAAACTATTTAATCACGGTATCCTTATTAATCGAGGATCTACTGATTGTTCAGTAGAAATATGTAGATTATTTGCACCTCATTGGGAAATCCGAGATTCAAAAGTATTAGTGTTTGATGCCTTATTAGTTGATCAAGAAGTAATGGAAATAGAAAAAGAAATTTCGGGATGGAAAATGGTTTTAAACACCACTGAATTTCTTTGCTGTTTTGATAAGGAAGCCTTTTTCTCTTCTCTTGCTGCTTTTGGAAAAAACATGTATTCTATTAGGACTATTCTGATGGTGGATGAACCTTCTCACGGTTATACTAATCCGAGATACGGTATTCCGCTAGTCAAACAGCGTTATCATGGGATAATAATCCATCCTAATCCACCTGCCCCTTACTACGGTGGTAGATTCCTCCACAATATCTCTTATTTATTAGTCTGTCCCCCACCTGCAATTAATTGACTACCCGAATATGTACCTTTTTGCATAAACACTTGATTAATTAACTCTTTTTGTTCCGCTTCTGACATTACCCCTTTTCCTTCGCCTAAATTCCCGCTTTGTAATTTCCAAATCTTATTGTGATCCGAATCAATCTTTTCATATTTTCCTTGTTTCCATCTCTCTAAAATGTCTGCATATGTATTTCCTTGTACAAGATCATTGCTCTTTACAATATCAAGTAAACTTTCAATACGTTCTTGTGTAATAAAAATATAGCCCCACTTTTGATCAGCTTTCGTTTTTTGATGTGCCATTTCATGTAATGCTGTCTGTATGTTCTCATCTGTCCATTTAAAATTTTTATTAAATCCACTATTCGGTAATGAATGATTGCCATTTTCTAAAAGCTTTGCATCTTCAGCTTTTACATTACTATCAGCTAGTACTTCTACTGCCGGAGCAGCTGGTGATGCCTTTTTAGCAGCTGGTTTACTATTATTCAAATAATACAGCATACCATACGTTACACCTACGCCAATTACTGCCATACCAGCTAAAATACCTATTATTTTAAATAATGTTTTCATCTTGCTTGTTTCCTCCCATATATCCCATTCATAATATCTATTTATAAAAAACAGATGTAGCATCTCTTTATTGGCGCTTACTGCAATTTATTTTTCATACTAATTAACATAAACATAACTTTTACTTTCTAGAAATGCAGCAACTCCATCCTCATCGTTACTTTTAGCAATAAATTTAGCAACTGACTTTAATTCCTCAACTGCATTACTCATTGCTACACCAATCCCACACTTCTCTATCATTTCCATATCATTGTAGTCATCCCCAAAGGCAATTACTTCAGATACGTCTCGATTTAAGTGCTGTAGAACATATTGAATACTATTCCATTTTGAAACTTCTGCATGCATAATTTGACACAAAGTTCCGTCATCTGTAATGACTGCCTTGCATTCATCAGGCAATTCTTTAATGAATTCCTCGTTTATTGAGCCCTTAGTACAAATAATTACTTTTGAAGCTTCTTCAAAGTCTAAATCTCTTACATCCATAATTTCACATGGTACATTGCCAAAATAATCAGTAACATCAAAATTTGAATACAACTTATCACCTATTTCAAGACAAATCTGATGAAGATTGTACTTTTTTGCTATTTCTATAATTTCTAAAATGTTATTTTTAGAAATCTTCCTTTCATATAAAATATCATTACCTTTAAGAACGAGAGCCCCGTTATAACAAATAATAATTTCACTCTTTAACACGCTGGGAATATACTGTTTTATAGCTCTTGGAGGCCTTGCTGTAGCAAAAATCAGTTCGTATCCATTATTTTTACATTCCCTTAAAATATTAATAGATTTCTCTGAAATTGTTTTATCACTTCTTAATAAAGTCCCATCAAGATCTGAAATAATAATTTTTTTCATACTTACATTTATTCTCCTTTCACAAATAATAACTCTAAGTATTGATTAATTGTTAAATCAACTGAGTTTTTACAGGTAGTTACTCTATACCTACTTTCGTCTCAATTCAATTTCAGTCTCACTTTCATTTATTACATATTCTCAATTCCCTAAATCATATATATATTTCCTTATATTGTATTTCTTTTCTTTGCAAATTAAAAGATTATTCTGTTAAAATAATCATTTTTTCCAACTACTAATTCCACTCAAAGCATTTCATTTTAATTTTATAAAAATAAATGATAGCCTTATATTTAAAGGAGATGAATAAATATGAGTTTATTGTATAGTGGTTTAACTTTTTTAAACTTTGGTGATACGTATTTATTACAAAATAAACTACATTCTTATTCACATGAAGATATTGATTTTACCCTTTTAGAACACTCAAACCTATATTGCGAAAGCACTTCTTTAATGCATATAAAAAGGGCATTAAACCGTATAAAGAAAAAAGGAATTACTTTTATTGGTTCTGGGAATTATCATTATGTATCTTATTTATTACTAGAAGAAATAGACAAGCCTTTTACCCTTATACTATTTGATCATCATACTGATACGAACTTAAAGGAAGTGAATGAACAGTCTCTTATTTCCTGTGGATCATGGGTATCATTTTCTCTTCAAAATAATGATAAGTTAAAAAAAGTAATTATTATCGGACCTTCTTCTCTAACAATTCATTCTAATGATTGTTCATACATAGAAGTTTTTCCGATTCATATATCACATGAAGTATCCATACATACAATACTTTCACATATTCATACAGAAACAATATATGTAAGCATTGATAAAGATGTTTTAGATCCAAAAGTTACTATTACAAATTGGGATCAAGGGCATATGAAACTATCTAGAATTTTACAATTTATTCATTCTCTTATTATGAATAAATCTGTCTATGGTATTGATATTTGCGGTGAACTCCCAGTTTATCCTTCTCAACTCTTCTTACCTAAATATAAAAATGCTATTCAGAAAAATGAACAAGCAAACTTACAAATTTTAAAATCAATATATAATACATAAAAAAAACAACGAATGCCATATAAGGCACTTGTTGTTTTACGCACGATGTTCTTTTAACCACTTCGTAACCGCATCTAACCTCGAAACATCAAAACGTCTCTCTTCACACACATTTAGACTATTTAAATTATTTACAATTTCTAGTTCATTCGTTTTTACACTTTTCGCTTCAATCATTTTGCAGTACCCGTCTGTAACGGTATTTAAATTTTCATAATAACGTTGAAACGATTTTGATATATGTAAATGTTTTTCAAAGTTTCTTCTTCTTTTTGTCACATCAGATTCTTTCCGTTCTCTAAGTTCCTCATCATTCGTATATAAATAAAAATATTGATCAGGAAAACCAATTTCCTTATGTATCAGCTTTTCTTTATAAAAGTTTTCTATTAAAGATAATGGCTGATCAAATATTTCAAAATGGAAACACCAATTATAACTTAGTGGCTGATAAATGTCGCCATCAAGTATTACTAATTCATATTGCTCTGACTTCTGCACTGCTATTTTCCAGCGCTCTACTTGTTTTTCAAAATACCATGTTCTATGTTCATTTTTTGGTCTTTCAAATAAAAAATTCACTTCAGGTATAATATAAGCACCATAATTCTTTTCTAACTCACGACACGTTGTGCTCTTACCAACAGCACTTGCTCCCTCAAAAGCTATAATCCCCATAGTCTCTCCCTCTTTCATTAACTAAAATCTCGTTGTTTCGCTTTTCTCCCCCATAACTGTCTCCATAAAACAATTGAAGCGATAGAAAGCATTATTGTTGTAATGATACTTCCCTCAATTCCGAATGAGCCTCCATGAAAGAGTTCCGATCCGTTTGCTACAGGTCTAAAAATCGGTGTAGAATACATTTCCATTCCACTAACTGCAAAACCGAATACGTTATATTGTGCCCAATTCCAAATGGAATGCCACGCACATATCCCCCAAAGACTACTGTCTTTCAAAACGTAAAAAGCTGCAAACACACCAACTAATATTATATTCGATATTGAAAGAATTGTAATACCTGGATTTAGTAAATGAAGAAAACCAAATAAAAAAGAAGTTACAACAATCCCGATCCAAATACGGCTTCTAACAGAAAGAACTGGAAATAACCAACCCCGAACAACAATTTCTTCTGTTGCACCTTGTATTAAAAAAGCAATTAAAGATCCTACAATTCCAAGTATAGCGGTAGGTGTAATTCGCTGCATTTCTAGTTGTACATTTCCTGTTAATAAAAGTAGCATTACTGGTATCGAAATGAAAATAAACCCAATTAATGCACCTCTCAAATATTTTCTTATCCATTGATCTCTCCAAAAACCAATGGATGAAAATGATCTTTTCTCTACAAATCTAATCCATAAAAAAACAAAAAATATAGCTCCACCAAACGTTAATATCATCTCAATGTTGCTATAAATCGCTTTCATAATGATTGTTTCTGCTTTCGGCAAAAATAGCATAAATAACATGAACAATTCACCTAAAGTCAAAAATACAATTGCAAGTATAACAGCGAATACTGGATGAACTTTTCTTCTCCCCTTTTTTGCTGCTTCAATTATTTTAAATTGAGTAGACTGCAATATTCTCGCCTCCTTAACAAATATATCAACACTATTCTTATACTATATATCGTTTCCCTAATACAATTTTTCAATAAAGTGACACTTTAATCAGTGAAGGATTTGTTCATCCCCCACTGATTATTAGCCCTCACCAATCGGGATTTTACGGGTAGTTAATGCGTGATAAAAATGTTCTTAGTTTAGCATAAACCAAAATTAGGAATAATATATAAATAAAAGAGATGTCTTTGTGTCTTTTACCATTTTTCCCACCCTATTTCTCACTGGTATTACCAGCACTTGCTATTTCCCACCATTTGTTGTAAGATAGTAATTAAGGTCAATTTAACACTATATTTTCTTTGCATATTATCAAGTATCAATCAGGAACACTTTGTACTCCTTATGGGTTTTTGATAATATGTGAACTTTTATTTTTCATTCAAATAAGGCCGATCATATTGTAATCTTTTTAAATTTTAGGAGGCATTACCATGACATTAACAGGTAAAGTAAAATGGTTTAACAGCGAAAAAGGTTTCGGTTTCATCGAAGTTGCAGACGGTAACGACGTATTCGTTCACTTCTCAGCTATCACTGGCGACGGCTTCAAGTCTCTTGACGAAGGTCAAGAAGTTAGCTTCGAAGTTGAAGACGGTAACCGTGGACCTCAAGCTAAAAACGTTGTAAAGCTATAATTCAAACAATAAAAAGGTTGTTACCAGCTCGGTTAACAACCTTTTTAATATATAACTAAAAATTTTTACATAAAAGGAGTGGTTACATGTATCGCAATCGAAAGAACGATGTAGCAGAAGTACCACCAGAACAAACCCCTGTCTGGGAATGTGAAGCAGAGGATTGTTTAGGATGGATGAGAAAGAACTTTTCATTTGAAGAAGAGCCTAAATGCCCTTTATGTAAAAGTAGCATGAAAAGCGGAGAACGTTTATTACCTAAGTTAGGTTAATTTTTATTTAACCCCTCTTTTATAAGAGGGGTTTTTTATTATAAATTTATATCCTCTACATCCGTTCGAACTATAGAATACAATAATGCATCATGTTGTTTATTTCCTTGATGAATATATCCACGCAATAGGCCTTCCTTTTGAAAACCAATTTTAGATAACATTTTACAAGAAGTAACATTTTCAGGGTATGTAATAGCACCAATTCTAAATAAGCCTAAATCACGAAATCCATAATGAATAATTTCTTGAGCCGCTTCTGATGCATAACCATTCCCCCAATATCGAGGGTGTAAGTCATATCCAATTTCAGATCGTTTACTCCATAGTTGTAAATTATTTAATCCAATTGTACCTATTAAAGTATTTGTTTCTTTTAACACAATTCCCCATCGTATTGCTTTTTTCTCGAAGTAATTTTTCGAAAAAGATTCAATCATACGTGAAGCTTGTCCAAACTCCGTAAAAGAATTCATACCGTAATAACATGTTACCTCATCCAATGAAAAGATTTCATATATTTTTTGACAATAAGATTGTTCTATTTCAACTAAACGCAAACGTTCTGTTTCTAATATAGGAAATACCATAGGATCGCTCCTTTCTTTCTACTCATTCATTATAGCAGAAAAAATATTAATAATTAGGAAAGTCCTCAATGTCCCATTAATCAAATATTTCAAGAGAAGCTTATCCTCTTAATTCAATACGAACTAAGAGTAACCCTTCTTGCATTTGCATGATTAGAAAAAATAAAGAGATGATCAAAATACTATGATCATCTCTTTATTCTCTATTTTAAAAATTAATTGTATTATTTTCATTTCCAACACTCCACTCGTAATCTTATAATTTCAATTCCATGCTCACTTTTCCCTTCTAAAACAACACCCTGCTCCATACATTTATGGTAAAATATAGTTAATGTATTACTTTATTGTGGAGGTGTAAATTTCCTATGTATATATTCATCGGCTTATCCCTTTTACTCATATTACTCATATTTTTATTCGCAAAAAAGTTCGCCCCAAACTCATTTATGATGACTAGTTTTAAAGGCAATAGCTTTAAAATATTTTCAATCAGCATGTTAATCGCCGCCACCCTTTCACTTTCCTATGGAATCTATCACGCAACAACATATCAACCTAAACATTTAGAGATCACATTACAAAATCAAAACTTTACTGTTTTCGGTAATGTTGGAAAACTTGGATATTTCTCAGAAAAATTACTAAAAAAAAATACAACAGTTGAACTACATTTTGCCTCTTGGGAACCAATGCAATTAAATAATCCAGAAATAATAGTAGACTATCCTTCAGGTAAACAGGAAACATGGAAACCGAACATAACATTAATTCCTGCCAATAAATTAAAAGAGAAACACCGTATAAAAGAGCTTTATCAACTCTCATCATATTCATTTAAAGAGTCCGGGAATATAACATTAACGATTACTGAAAATAATACAACTAATAAAAAGGTCTCAATTCAAGTGAAATAAATAAAATGTCCCTCCAGCATAACCGAGGGACATTTTATTTATATATGTATGCTATTTTAATTTGACGGTTCATTTAATGTTGCAATTATTTCATTTGCAGTGTTCTTTCCATTTCCAATACACGCACCAATTCCGACACCGTAATAGGAAGCGCCAGCTAAGTATACATTAGGATAAAGATCAGTCATTTTTTCTTGTAATGTTTGAACCGCTTGATTATGTTCTAAATGATATTTCGGCATTAAATCTTTCCAATTTGTAACTTCAACTACTTCTGGTTCACCTTTAATTCCGAGACTCTTTTCAATATCATATAAAGCGACTCGTACTAATTCTTCTTCACTATAATTTTTAATCGTTTCATATACTGGATTGGTACTCTTATAAAACATTCTCACTAATAGCTTTTGTTTTCCAGATGTATGTTTCCACTTTCGGCTTGTCCATGTACAAGCGTCACAATGTAAATCACTGTTTTCCGTTACGATAAATCCTGTACCGTCCGCCGGTAATTGTTCATCTAGTATGTCAAATCCTAAGTAAATACTTATAAGAGATGAGTTTTTAAATGTATGAAACTGCTCGTTTAACTCATTAGACTGTAATAAAGTTTGGGCGATATCATGCGGAGTTGCTAAAACAACATAATCAGCTTGGATTGAATTGTGATTTGCAAAGGAAATTTCATAGCGATCACCTTGTTTACTTACAGCCGTCGTTACAGCACCTTTCTTAACAACCGTCTCAGGCAGTACTTCTTCTAAACGATTAATAATCGTAGATAGTCCATTTTTGAATGATACAAACTTTTTATTTCCTGCTGATTGAAATTGTTTTTTATTCTCTTCAAAACCTTTAATAATACTTCCATACTTATTTTTATACTCCAGTAAATACGGTAATGTAGATGCCATCGTAAGCTCATTCAATTTACCAGAATATACACCTGAAAGTACAGGTGCAATTTGTCTTTCCACTAACTCTTTCCCTAAGAAGCTTTCTAAAAATACAGCAAGTGATGTATCTTTCGTAAACTCTTTATTTTTCGTTATGTAATCTTTTAAAGCAACAATTTTTCCTTTCGTTGATACTAGCGTACTGCTAAACAACGATTCAACACTCATCGGTATCCCAAATATAGTGTCAGAAGGAATTGGATGTAAAGCATTATCAGAATATATGTAAGAAATACCCGTTTCGTTATATACCATTTCTTCTTCTAAATTTAATTCTTTTATTAGAGGCATAACATGCTCATTACGAGCAACGATAGAATCTGCTCCTGATTCCATAATAAAATCCTTTTCTTCTACACTATGGATTTTACCACCTAAGTACTTTTCTTTTTCTACAAGGATTAAATTTAAATCAATATTATTATCCTTTTTTAATTTTTCTAAATAAAACATAGTAGAAAGTCCCGTTATACCTCCACCAATAACAACAACTGTTTTCATATGTGCTGCGCTCCTAACCGATACAATTAATAATTCCTTTATTATTATACCCAAAAGTCCTTATATTCGACTAGCAGCTTGCGCATTCTGTAAGAAATTAGACAATATATTCGAATATATTCCCGGTTGATCATTATGCACTAAATGACCGGCAAAAGGAATAACAGCAATATGAATATTATCGTTTAATTGTTTGAACGTTGTAGCAGCTGTAACTTCGTCTTCTGAATCTCCCCCAGCAATACAAAGTGTAGGTACTTGAAGGCTAGCTACATCACCAGTTTCATCAAATGGGTACCAATCCTTAACTTGCCACGATTCAAGCAATGCTTTCCAATCACTTTTTTCATGAATTTGATTCATATAAGTTACAACTTCTTCATTTTCTATCAATTGCTGATGGCACTTCGCTTCATACTCCTGAGACTCCTCCCAATTTTCTCTCTTAAGCGGAAAGATACCTGAAAAAGTTAATGTTCTCACCTTATCTGGATATTTTTTTGCAAATAATAAAGCAACTAATCCTCCTAGTGAAACACCAGCTATATGACATCTATCAATTTGTAAATGTACTAACGTATCATGTAAATCCTTTACAGAACGTAGGAAATAATTCCCCAATGTTCCTCCTGATTTTCCATGCCCTCTTAAATCAGGGCGAATGACTTGATAATTTTGTTCTCGAAAATATGCTGTCTGCTCTTCATATTCTACTAAACCTGTCATACCACCAGAATGCAAAAGCACGATTGGTTCCCCTTTTCCTAAAATGTGCGTATGTAATATCATTTATCCCCCTCCTTTAAAATTGAATTTTCTATTAATTATTAGTATATAGAATTTACATCTAAATTTTCAAATAAAAAAAGAACTATAACATATTCACATCATGTCATAGTTCTTTCTATTTTAAAAACATAAAGTAATTAATCAATTTGTCTATTTCTTGGCTTAAAGCCAATACTTTTTCATGTTGAATTCCATAATCCGATACTAAATATAAAAGTTCTTCTTTCTTTATTTCAATTGCTTTTTCCAATTTCATTAATTCCATGTCGTTTTACTTCTCTCTCCAATACTAAAAATGTATGTATTTTAGTATAGCCTATTTACAGAATTAGTAAAAGTAAAATACGTATGTAAAATCTTACAAATATAAAAATAATATACTATCGACAAAGAATTTTTATATTTAGCCCTTTATACAGATCATTAGACTTCATTACGTATTCATAACAAAACGGAATTTCTCTAATGTTATATCTTTATATTTTGGAGCCCTCTTAATATGATCAAAATAACTATATGAGAATTTAAAGACATGTCCGAAATCCCAATCAAATGCACTATAGTCTTTTAGCCAAAATTGATTTTCTGTTGGTAATATATAAGCACGTTTAGATTCGATTAAAGGTAAACAATCTATCGGTGAATGCAAATTTATTTCACTATTCGATGTAAGACTTTGACTAGCACGTAACACGTATACTAGTTTTAATAGGGGACGTATCGCTCGATGGAATATATCTCTATGCCCTAAGTCATACATAATATTAATCGCATGTGAAAAAGTAAGTAAATGACCAATTAAATCATGATGCGATTCCGCTCTATAAATAATATTAAATTGCGAAAGCTCCTTTAAAATAAACTTTGATACTTGTTTCGGATTTCTCAGTTTACTTTCCATCTCATTTTTTATACTTAATTGTTTTACTTCCTTTGTCGTAAAACCAATCCACGATCTACCAGGAATTGTTTTTTGAAACGATAATATAAGATTAGCAATCCCTTCAATTGCTTGATTATCGCCCCATTTTTGTAACTCTTTCATAGCTAATAAACTTAATGCAGCATAAATGACATTATGCCCTACCCAATGAAGTTCATCAATTGTATGCTCCAATGATTTTATAATCATTTTTTCAGCACTTTGAAAATCAATTTCTTCTTTATTATCGATAATTTCACCTAAGTTTTGCTTGTTCAGCATCATTTTTGTTTGAGAATACATATTACGAGTTATTTCTTCTTCCATATTGTTATCTTTCATGAAAAAATAACTAGCAATTGCAGCTGCTCCGAAATGCGCATGCCAAATATCATTTGTTTCTTTTTTACATTGAGAAATAATTGAAAGGCCACCTTTTAAAACAGTTTTATTTTCCATCTTTTTATCCCCCATGATAAAAATCGCTTTATACTCATCCTAAAGATGGCGTCAATACGAATAAAATGTGATTCGCTTCATCACTTTTATTCAAAAAACGATGCTTCACATTTGGTGGGATACGTACAACATCCCCTTCTTCTAAGAAATATTCTTTTCCTTCTAACTCCACATATACTTCTCCTTTCATGACTACAGCTATTTCTTCTTTATTTTCATGTGAATAGTGACTTTCTATTGTATTTGCTTGTTTATTTAAGTCCATCATTAACATTTCAATACGTGCTTTCATAAAATCAGGTGTTAATACATCGTATACTATGTGATCGCTATTTTCTCGATATACTTTCTTTCTATCTTTCTTCTTAGAAATGAGTGAATCTGTATCAATCTCATTAATAAACAGTGTAAATAGTGGGACATTTAATGCTTTCGCTATTAATTCCAATACACTTAACGAAGGATTCGCATGTCCCCTTTCAATTTGGCTAATTAGTGACGTACTAATCCCTGCATAATCAGCAAATTCACGAATTGTCATCTTATTTTTCTTACGATAACTTAATACAGTTTGTCCAAGCCTATCATGTATCATAGTAAATCCTTCCTTCGTCCATCATAATATATGTTTCATCGCTTTTGTACTAACTTACTAAACAAAGGCAAATAATCCTTTTCTATCGTCTCCGAGACTTATATACTTACCATTGTACATTATATCGTATTTATTTTATTATAATAAACAATTCATCGGAGGGACAAACTTTGAAATCACCTATTCTTTCATATTGCATCTTATTTTTCGGTGTATTCGCCTTATCAACTTCAGCGATTTTTGTAAAATTGGCCGATGCTCCTGCGGCTATCATTGCTTTTTATCGATTATTTTTTGCTGCATTAATTCTGTTACCGTTATTACTATTTAATAAAAACAATCGATACGAACTAAAAACATTAACGAAAAAACAATGGAGATTCGGATTCATTTCTGGGCTATTTTTAGCTGCACATTATGTACTATGGTTTGAATCGTTACAATATACTTCTGTAGCAAGTTCCACAGTTATCGTAACATTACAACCTTTATTCTCAATGATTGGTGGTTATTTTTTATTCAAGGAGAAGTTTACAAAAGGAGCGGTTATTGGTTGCCTCATCGCTATTTCAGGAAGTATCGTCATTGGATGGCAAGACTTCCAAATTAGCGGAGAAGCTTTATACGGGGATATTTTAGCATTTATTGCGGCAGGAATTATTACCGGTTACTTTTTCATTAGTCAACATGTTCGTAAAGATTTATCACTTATACCGTATTCGGTAATTAGTTATGGAAGTAGTGCCTGTTTTCTTGGTATATTTGCTTACTTGCAACACGAATCTTTCATCCACTACTCTACACAAACTTGGATGTGCTTTATTGGATTAGCGTTTATTGCAACGATTTTAGGACAAACAATTTTTAATTGGTTATTAAAATGGATGAGTGCTACTGTAATCTCTATGAGCATTTTAGGAGAAACGATTGGAACTTGTATACTAGCGTACTTTATTTTAAGTGAGACCATTTCTTTGCAACAAGGACTAGGTATTACAGTTATTTTTATTGGTTTAGCATTATTTTTATTACAAGCAAATTCGAATAAAAAAGCATGACATTATACTGTCATGCTTTTTCACTATTCATTATGTACAATTAAACCATCAGGTCTAAAACGACTCATCATAATTTCATTAATAAACTTTCCGTGAGCCTTCAAATTCCCTATCTTTACTCCCTCTTCTACAAATCCGAATTTTTCATATAGAGCTTTCGCTTTAGGATTCGTTTCTAAAACACCAAGTTCCACTCGCTCTAACATTAACCAATTATCAGCCAAATCCAGCATTTTTGTAAGAAGTGCTTTCCCAATGCCTTTATTATGATATTCACTGTCTACCCCTATAAATAAATCACCCGAATGAGATCTACGCCCTGGACTTTGTGTTAAACCAACAAAACCTACAACTTCTCCATCAAATTCTGCAACAAATTCAAATTGATTTGGTGCTAAATTTCGAATTCTATTTTCCATTGCATCTACACGCATGCTAGGTAAGAAAACCATATAAGGTAAAACATCATCTTGTATGCATATACGATGAATTGCTCTAGCATCTTTTATTTCTACCGCTCTAACTTTGATCCCCATTTTGTTCCCTCCATATAAATACACAATACATTTCTCATTCTAGAATCCTTTATAAAACCCCTTCTCCTGTGTATTTCTTTATGTTATTTTTACACAATTATTTCAATATAACATTCAATTTAAGAACAGCTTTATCTACCTAACTACTAACTAAAACCAAGTTAACTTTTTACTTTATTATATAACTCAAGTAGCTTTTCAATTTGAATCCCATTTATTTTCATACCGGTTATATCACAATTTTCTATTTCAATATTTTTCAAATTACTATTATGTATTGTACTACCTTCTAAATCACAATTATCAAATAAAATAGGTTCCTTCTCATCGCCAAGACTTGTATTTTTGAATTGCACTCCACCTAATGTCACCAAATTAAATTTACTACCAGAAAGATTTAAATCTGCATATGAAGAATTTCTAAAATTTATATTTCTAAACTTTGATTGACTTACATTACAATTACTCATATTCATATGCATTATATTACTACCAACAAATGCACTATTTTTCAAATTCACTTGATAATATTCTGTATTAACCAAATTACAGTTTTCGTATTGCCCTGTTTTCATATCTTTATTTTTAATTAGGTTCTCTTCAACTGAACCTACATGTATTCTTTTTACATAACAATACTCATCTTCAGATTTAAAAATTATTTCATAGCCCATTTTTTTATAAAAATGATGATTATTAATTTGTCTACTAGATGTTTCGAGATCCCAAATCTTTATGCTTTGATATTCCTCTTCTATTAATTTAATAACATGTGATCCAATTCCTTTTCCTTGATAAACAGGATCTACAAAAATACGATCAATTCGACCGTATGACTTACCAGAAATCGTAACTATAATTCCCCCGATTATTTTTTGATCCATTATTACTTTGAAAGAATCCAATTCTTCAATTGAATATTTCATCATTTCAACTGAAGAATATCCTGGTGGTTGAATGTTATACTCAATTACATCATTTTGGCCGCCAAGCCATTTTTCCGCTTCTTCATCAAATGTTTTTTTCATTATTTCTGTTAACTTTTCAGCATCTAAAATTGTAGCTTTTTCTATAGATATTATTTTCATTTTATTTTCCCCTTCATCGTTACAAGATAATAATTTTTGCGAACGATATAGTTATAATATTAAGAAAGTTAAGATTAACAACTCTCTTTACTATTAAACTACAAATAAACCTATATTTTCCACTGTGACTTAGTATTCATGTATAAAAAAGAGACCATGTAATAAAAACATGTTCTCTTCTTTTATTCATTTTCAATTTTACATAATTAAAAATTAAATATTACTTAAGCCACTCGTTGCAACTATTACTTAACTCCTGTAAATCTTCTATAAATCGACTCGCATGATATCCATCACAAACCGAATGATGGAATTGTAATGAAACTGGTAGCATAAACTTATTTTCTTCATTAAAATATTTCCCACAAGTTATAATTGGTAATAGAAAATCAGCATCATTATTAATATTAAGATTAAATCCAGTAAAACTAGTCCAAGGTATGCTAGAAATCGGAAATACATTAGGCGGAACATTTTCTTTTGTGAAGAGACCATGAACACTAGCATAGCATCTCATATCTTCTTCATAATTTTTATAGAAAATGTGGAATTCACTAGAATAATCCGTCCATATACTTGAAAAAGACTTATCATCTTTATGAAAGATTGTATAACTCGGTATCATTTCCTCCCAATAGCCTAAAACTCCTTCATCGTTATAACATGTTCGAAATTCTTTATGATTATTTACTACTCGAGAAATTAAATATATAAAAACGGGATAAAATTTTATTCTCTTTTGATTTAATTTCTCTAATAACATCGTGATATCAACATTCACAGTCATACTAAATGTACATTTCAACTTTAAATAATGGTCAAAATACTGCTTTCTATTCCAATTTCCTCTATCAATTACATGAAACTTCATTTTAATAGCCTCCTAAAATTTTATTTTTATTTTAGAAGGCTAACTTTCTTGTTTTCACCATACTTGTTCACTCCTAACAGTTTACATTTCGCCCTAATTATTTATTTAATTATATAACATCTATAAGAATCAATTCACATATTTCTGGAAATCCATCCACATACTATAGATAAATCAAATGAAATTTGGAGGATTCATACATGAATAACAAAAATGTAAATAAAAAAGAAAATGTTATCGAAAACGCTACACCTATTCAAAATAATAATACTGCAAACCTTAATATCGAAGAACAAGCAATGAATGGCTTATATGGAATGCCCGAAACAACAATTGAAGATGCTGATCACGCTGTAACTGATGATTTGACTTCAAAAAATTAATTAACTACATTGAAAAAAGCCAAGGAAAATATCCTTGGCTTTCTCAACTATGCATCCACTTTTTGTACTTCTTCTCTCTTTCTCGAAAGTTTCCCTGGCCAAAAAGCAAAGCGACCTAAAACAACTGTAATTGCCGGTACTAGTAATGGCCTAACAATAAACGTATCAAGTAATACTCCAATTGCTGTTACAATACCAAATTGAACGAGCACTTGAATTGGAAGTGTTCCTAACACTGCAAAAGTTCCTGCTAAAATTAAACCTGCTGAAGTAATGACACTACCTGTTTGTATTACACCATTTCTTACTGCATCCAAATGATTTTGTGTCTTTCTGTTTTTCCATATTTCAGAAACCATAAAGATATTATAATCTTCACCTAAAGCAACTAAAAATACAAATGCATATAACGGTATTGCACCTTGAATGGCCGGCGCTCCCATACCATAATGAAGTAATAGCCACCCTGCTCCTAATGCAGAGTAGAATGATAAGACAACAGTTACAATTAAATAAATCATCGCAACAATTGATCGCAAGTAAACAAGTAATAGTAAAGCTATGATACTAATCATTACTGGAATAATAACAGCTTCATCACGTTCCGTAATTTGCTTTGTATCATATAATGATGCCGTTTCTCCACCAATCCATAATTGATCTTTAGCATTACTAATCCCAGCATCTTTTAATACTTTTTCTATACTACTTTTCAATTTAGGGATTTGATCTAATGCTTCAATTGAGTATGGATTTTCTGCTAAAGAAACCTCATACATTTGTATTTGCTTATTTTCTTTACCCTCTTTTGGCTCCTTCACTGTATTAACAAAAGAAAATTTCTCTAGTTCTTGTTTAATAGGAAGCTCTTTTCCTTTCGTATCAACAACAACTTTTACTGGCGCTAGTTCACCAGCTGAAAAATGATCACTAATTAACGTAAACCCTTCACGGGAAGGCATATCTTTTGGAAACGATTCTAATAGGTCATATGCGTATTGAATACGTGGTACAAATGAAGCCAATCCGCCTAATACAAACACAGTTAGCATAATTATTGTCCACGGTTTTCGGACTACAACATCACCAAGTTTTTTACTAAAGGCATCTTTTGATTTTTTAACCTTTACTACTTTCTTTTTCTTTCTTGCAAACTCCTCATTCATTGAAGTTGTTCTCGGTATAAACGGGAAGAACGCAACTCTGCCAAAGATTAATAAACACGCAGGAAGAATTGTTAAAGCAGCGATTCCCATTATGAATACTGCAACACTAAATGGTACTGCAAATCGATGAAAGGCACCATAATGAGCAAGTAGTAATGTTCCTAATCCAAGTACTACCGTTAATGCACTCATTATAATTGCCCCACCAGATGCTTTAATCGCAAGTTGTAGCGCCTTATATTTACTTTCTTCCTCTAGTAAGTACTCTCTATATCTCGAAATTAAAAATAAACAATAGTCCGTTCCAGCACCAAATAATAAAACTGTCATAATTGAAATCGCTTGGGCATCTACTTTAATCCATCCGTGATCAGCTAAAAATCCAAGTGTAGGACTAATAATACCGTATGCAAAACCTACAACAAGTAAAGGTAAAATTGCTAAAATTGGTGAACGATAAAGTAAAATTAATAAGACTAATACTAGTAGTACAGTAGCAACTAATAACTTCACATCAGCTTGACTAAATAAGCTAACTGCATCCGTTTGAATACCTACTGGTCCAGATAACCGAACATGTAAACCCGAGTCACTAATTTTTCGTTTGAATGGATCCTCATCGATCTTACTATTCACTATGTTTCTTAAATCTTCAAGATTTCCTTTTAATATATCTGTTCCAGCTGTCTTATTAAAGAATACTGGTGTAACAAATGATGTACCATCTTTTGATGCACTTTTTGATAATGCTTGTTCCGGGATTGTATCAAATGGCGGTAATGTTGATTGTTCTTTTAAAGGACTGGTTTTTAATTCTTTATAAACGTCTTGTATGAGTTTATAATCCTTTGACTGTAATCCACCATCTCTATGCCATACTACTAACAACGGATTTCCTGCATTATTCGGAAACTCTTTTTTCATAAGTGCTTCCGCTTGCTGTGACATAGCTGTTTCAGGTAAATTTTTCGGATTCGGTTCTTTCGTACTATTTACTGGTGGTAACGTAAATGAAAGTAATAATGTAATAAGAATCCAAACCGATAAAGTTATCCATTGCGTATTCTTCCCTGCTACAAGCTTCCCTAACATATGTAACGGGTGCTTTTTCATAAAAACCCACCTTCCTTTTTTCCTCCACTATTAATTATATATACTGGTCGGTTAATTAATCAAGAATGATTAAAAATTATGTTATAATTATTTCAAGAATACATGTCAGGAGCGAATAGATTTGGAACAAAAACAACGTCCTCTCGGAAGGCCTCGTCAAAATAAAAATACAAAATCTACAAAAGAAACCATTTTAGAAGTTGCAACACGATTATTTCTTACTCAAAATTATCAAGTCGTTTCCATGGATGAGGTCGCAAAAGTTTGTGGTGTTACGAAAGCAACCGTCTACTATTACTTTTCAACAAAAGCCGATTTATTTACCGCTACTATGATCCAGATGATGGTGCGTATACGTGAGAATATGTCACAAATACTCTCTACAAACAATACTTTAGAAGAGAGATTATTAAACTTTGCTAAAGTCTACTTACATGCCACAATGGATATCGATATGAAAAATTTTATGAAAGATGCAAAACTATCTTTATCTGAAGAACAATTGAAGGAATTAAAAAATGCTGAAGATAGCATGTATGAAGTGTTAGAAAAAGCACTCGATAAAGCGATGCAACTTGGAGAAATCCCTAAAGGAAACGCTAAATTTGCTGCTCATGCTTTCGTATCTTTATTATCAATTGGGAATTTTAAAGATGAAAATCACAATCCTATTCTTGCAAATATAGATGAATTAGCACAAGAAATCGTTACTTTCTATTGGAACGGGTTAGGTCATTCATATTAAATAGATTTCCTTTAATAAAAGAGTATGTTTGAATTTTTTTCAAACATACTCTTTTATAATTTATTTTTATACTAGTAATTAGATTATACTTCCACACAGTTAGCAATCTCCATAAATTTATTCTCCTTTCTAATACCGCTATCTTTTAATATGTTTTGTCATCCCAATCGAGAATGCTTCAAATCCGATAGTTTCATAGTAAGATTGCAATGTTTTTACACACATAAGTTGAGGAATGACCTTGTTTTGTTCACAGTGCTGGATTAATCGTTCTACTATTTCTTTTCCAATTCCAATGGACTGATACTCTGGTAATACACATACCCCGCAAATAACACCAGTTATTACACCATCTGATATAATACGCCCCATCCCTATTAATTGTTGCTCTTTAAAAGCATATATTGCATACCAACTTTGTTTACACATTTGTTCTAATTCGTTAACCGTTAATTGAAGAGAATTCCATCCTAAAGATTCATATACAGTTAATAATCCATTGAAATTTGTTGGGTGTTTAATTGTGTAATTTATACTATTATTCATGTAAATACTCCTTATTTTCTCGTTTGTTTTTATTTCATAAAATTATCTTTACTATGAAATTAATTTATACAAACTTCCATAAGAACAATATTATTCCTTCTCAACTTAAAATAAAAAGAAGTTAACCTATCCTCAGTTAACTTCTTTTATATAAATCCATCATTATATTATTAACCAAAAATCATACAGCTACAGACGATCAGGACAAACAAAACTAATAAACTATTTGAGAAATAACCCATAGAATACTACCCCTTTATTTCATTATGTTAAAGATTTTACCATAAAATTATTTACAACATAATAACTGAAAAAGACATTGTATTCATTAGTTAAATATACTAAGTAATATTTAATTTTAATCATACCCTACTTTATAGGCACTTCTCCTACTACGATAGTGCACATAACTTCAAAATAATAAGCGCTATATAAAAGATCACAATTTATCTATGGCTTCTTTACTTATTTTTCAACTATGCTAATTGTTAACTGACGATTTCCTCAAATAAATGTAACATCTTCACAAAAAGAGCATTCACTACTACTTCTCTAATCATTTACAACTCTCCCTGTAATTTATTTAAGCTCTATCCTTATTTATATTAATATCTTTCTTATTCGAAAATAGATTTTTAAAAATTCCTAACCCTACAATTAATAGAGTAATTCCAATTAATTTATTTATTTGCAAGGGAACCCTCTCTATTCCAAATAATCCGAATGTATCAATGCATAGAGCAACAACTAATTGAGTAATAAGGCTAATTAGCACCGTATACGCTGGACCTAAACTCTTTATTGCACCCATTATACAAATAATTAATCCGATGCCAAACAATCCACTTACATAAAACAAATAATTTGTAGTATACACTTTAATGCTAATACTGTTTTCTGTAATGATATAAAATAGAATAGAACTTATGAAACCTATTCCAAGAACACATGCAGTTGTTAACCACTGCCCTATGTTTTCATTTACTTTCGTATTAAAAACAGATTGTAAGCTAATTAATACTCCAGCTAATATAGCTAAACTAAATCCAATCATATTCCCTCTCCTCTTTTCATTGCTCATATATATTATTTTTAGCAACTTCCTTCATTCTAAATAAATCTTTAATTACAATAACTCCATTTTTCTTTTCAATTAATTTTTCTCTATAAAATTTTTGTAACACCCGAATGACGTGCCTATAACTTACTCCTATAAAGTCCGCAATACTTGATACCGAAGTTGCATCCAAATCTTCTCTATACATATTCCCGTTACTATCTGTTGAAATTGAAAGTAAATAACTAGCTACACGTACTTCTACTGGATAAAGTAAATTAAGAGCTGTAAAACGAGTCGATATTTTTAATGTGTTCGCAATGTTTTCAAGCAAGAAATTCATTAATTTAGGATTTTGTAATAACTTGTTTCTAATAATCGTATGAGAAATGGAGATTGCTACAACTTCTGAACAAGCTTCAACGGCATTATGCGCTTTGCTATTTTGTATGAATTCAATATCACCAACAACCGCCAATGGATTGATAAAACGAAGGATCAGTTTTTTTCCTTCTGGTGTAATCGTATAAACTTTTACTTTACCTTTAACAACAAAGTATAAACGATCCATTTCATCATCTATATTACAAATAAGCTCGCCTTTTTCAAAATGATTTAATTGAAAATAAGCTGTATCTATTTCTGAAAAAACCTCGAGCTTTTTATTGGTTTTCAAATAATGAATAATTAAATCTGATCTATTCTCCACTTTCATTTCCTCCTTTCATTTACATATTAAATACAACGATTCCTAACATCATTACTATTGTTCCCACAATATGATATCTCTCCATCTGTATCTTTTTTATTTGAAATAATCCTTTCATCTCAATAAAAGTTGCTGTTAACAATTGCGCAACCATAAGTGTTCCAGCTGTTAATGTAACTCCCATTGCATGTATCGCTATTGTTTCTGCACAAATAATTAACCCACCAAGTGCACCAGCTACTAAATATATTTTTTTCACATCCTTCAAATCAGCTATTTTCTCTTCTTTCTTTAACAAAAATATTGTTGTTGCAATAATGAATCCAATTAAATGCGTAATAATACTTGTCGACCATATACCAATATGTGAACTAAGTTTCGCATTAAATGTGCCTTGAAGTGTAATAAATACGCCAGCAAATACAGCAAATACAATGCCTTTCAAAAAATCATCTCCTAATCTTCTATTTCTGACTTAATTAAAAGCTATAATCCTATATAAGCAAAAGGACAAATGTCACATCAGTATGAAAATAACTACGAATGACCATCAAAAAACACACCTCAAAATATTTGAGATGTGTTTTTTATTAATATATATAATTTTAATAATTATAATTACGCTACATTAACAGATTTATTCTTCAAAACAAACTTTCCAAATAAGAAACGCACAAGCGGCCCCATAATAATTAATTGTAATGGATACGCCATAATGAAGTTTTTAATAAAAATCGAGAAATACATTGAAACAAAAGATTCACCATGTAATCCATTATGAAAATACATCATTGCCATTCCATAAAACGACATGAAGAAAACCATTCCAATAACCATAGCTGTCGCCATCGCAATAATAATATTTACTTTTTTCGATTTATCAAATGGTAACGTGAAGACAAGTTTTTTCGCACAAGGTCCAACGATACATATTTCAATTAATAATGCAATAATGAATCCGATTATTAGTTCTAATGCGATCTCCTTAATTTGAATTGGTCCCCCTGTTCCATTCAGTAATACATTATAAAACGTCATTACAATAACCATCCCTAGGCACATCATCATACCAAATTGGAGGTTTTCCTTTCTTGTTGTTGGCAATTTTAATCATCCTTTCTATTTAAGTCTTTGTCATTATATCGATTGTGGAAACCTCTTCATAAGTGAACATTTTGTGAACAATTTTAAACCGCTTTCATATATTTCTACTCTAATTCTCACTTTTACTTATAAAGGTTATATATATCGCGATGTTGAATTACTAAATTTAACATTGCATTACATTATTACTAGGAGGATAACCATGAATGAAGCAGAATTTTACGCATATCACATCGTAACAAGGAGAAAAATGAATATCGGACAAATCATTCATTTTAACAAAAATCAACATAATACTCTATATCACTTCTTTTTTGAAAAAGAACAATTAAATGCTAGTGGTGAAGATGGCATGAAAATTATAAATAATCACTATAAAAATGAAGAATTGCATATAAATAATGAAAATGCTCAAGTCGTTATGAATTATATAGATCAAACAATTAGAGCAGTTAGGGAAACGATTGTAGAAATGGTTAGGTTGCAAGAATATCCTAATTATCCTTCAAGACTATCTTGTTTATATGCTGCTAAAAGCTATGATGATGCGTTGAAATGGAAAGCATTGTTTGATTCTTACAATCGAGAAGTGTTGCAGATTGTTAAACTACGAGTAATTGGAAATCATTTCGAAGGTGACGGAAACCTTTTACCGAAAGAAGATGGCATTCCTTTTTCTCAAAAAATTGAACAAGCTAGAGAGTATTGGAAAGGAAATAGCAAAAGCGAATTACCTGAGCTATTGATTAATGGGAAAATTGAAGTAGTGGAAATTAACAATGATTTTTCTAAAGTTAAATATTAGAGAATGGAGATTACAATGATGAAAAAAGTGTACTTCAATCATGATGGCGGTGTAGATGATTTAGTTTCACTGTTTTTATTACTCCAGATGGATAATGTCGACCTTACAGGTGTTTCAGTTATCCCTGCAGATTGCTATTTAGAACCAGCAGTGTCGGCAAGTCGAAAAATTATTGATCGCTTCGGCAAAGGTAATATTGAAGTAGCAGCGTCTAATTCTCGTGGAAAAAATCCATTTCCAAAAGACTGGCGGATGCATGCATTTTATGTAGATGCTTTACCCATTTTAAATGAGTCTGGAAAAGTTGTAACACCCGTAGCAGCAAAACCTGCGCATCATCATTTAATTGAGACTCTTCTACAAACTGAAGAGAAAACAACTTTATTATTTACAGGTCCTCTTACCGATTTAGCCCGTGCACTATATGAAGCACCTATAATCGAAAATAAAATTAAACGTTTAGTTTGGATGGGTGGTACATTTCGTACTGCAGGCAATGTACATGAACCTGAACATGATGGAACAGCCGAATGGAATTCGTTTTGGGACCCTGAAGCAGTAGCTCGCGTATGGGAAGCAAATATAGAAATCGACTTAGTAACTCTAGAAAGTACAAACCAAGTTCCCCTAACTGTAGACATACGTGAACAGTGGGCAAAAGATCGAAAGTATATCGGTATTGATTTCCTTGGTCAATGTTATGCAATTGTTCCCCCTCTCGTTCACTTTCCAAAGAACTCTACCTACTATTTGTGGGATGTATTAACTGCTGCATTTGTTGGGAAAGCTGATCTAGCAAAAGTACAAACGATTAATAGTATTGTTTATACATACGGACCTAGCCAAGGACGTACAGTGGAAACTCATGATGGACGGCCGGTAAATGTCGTTTATGATGTAAACCACAATGGTTTTTTCGACTATATAACTGGGTTAGCAAAAAAAGCCTCTACTTAAAAGCCTATCTATACGAAAAATAAAAAAATGGTATAACTTCAAATGATGGGCCAGTAAAAAATTAGAAATTGGTTGGAACTTATTATTAAAAAAGAGCATTGAATTAACTTTCAATACTCTTTTTGTACAGTTTCATGCTATTTGATAAAAATTGTGTTTTACAGTTTACTCAGTTCATAACCATTTACAAAAAACGTTATTGTTTCTAACTCATCTTCATTTAATTCTCTATCTAGCTCTTGTTTATACGCTTCCTTTATCTTCTCTTCATCGCCTTTATGAGCTTCTGTATAAGCTCCTATTGTTTTTAGCAAATGAATTTCTTGTAAAAATTTAGCCCGATCTATTGCTTCCCCATGAGAAAGAATATAAGTTTCAGCATCGAATTTCTCTAATTCCTCTATTAATTTAAAAGTTCTTTTCGTCGTATAGTTCCACTTCGAAGAAAAAATATCTGCATATATACAGTCTCCTAAAAACAATATCTTTTCTTCTTTTATATACATAACAACTGAATCATGTGCATGATCTCCCCCCACATGTTTTAACACGCATGTCACTTCACCAAGATCTAATTCAATTTGATCCAGGAACGTTAAGGTCGGAGGAATAATTTTAATATTTCTCGCTTTCTTGCTAAACTCTTTTTTTATGCAATCCGCACAAAATTCAATTTCAGTACCTTCTTTTACGCGTGCGTCCAATGCTTCATCTGTCCATTCATAAGATACTAGTGACTGCATTTCTTTTTTCGTTTCAGTATGCGCAATAGTTAATGCATTCTGTAATACAGATAATCCAAAAATATGATCCCAGTGCCAATGCGTTAGTGCTACAAAATCAGGATTCGATACATTTTGTTCTTTTAACATTTCTAAAAACAATTGTGCATGTTCTTCTGAATTCCCTGCATCAATCATTAACGTTTTTTCTTGTCCAACGACCATTCCCAATATAGGTCTATCTGTTTCAGAAACTGGTGTCATATACCAAAACGAGTTTCCTATTTTTTTTATTTGCTGCATAATTAGTTCCTCCATTTACTGCTATTCTCTTCAATTTATACTACTTGTAAATTTCTAGCATCTAACATACTAACTATTTCACTTTATTCATATACTGTTCTTGTACACGCTGCATTAAATCTCTCATCTTCTTTTCAGAAGGGTGCTCTTGGTTCTCTGGTACCTCTCTACCATTAGCTGAAAATTCTTGAGAACATGATTTATGAGTTACCTCTAAGTTTACAAGTGGGTATTCCCAAGAATCTTCAGTTCTACTTCCAGTTGAAGCAAGGCGTATACAGCTAGAATCAAGTTTCGTACGCTTCCCTTCTTTATTTACTCTGTAATATAAATCATTTACTGTACCATATTTCATATCTTTTGTAGCTGTAATAGCAGTACCGTCAGCTGAGAAAATGACAACACTAAATCCATCTTCTTCCTGTAACGTCTCCGCACCAGGTACGTTATATAGTACAATTAAATCACCTTCGTATCAAAATAAAAATCCCAATCTTTTGAAGCTGGATCATGATATTCCGTATCACATATATTTTCGATTCCAAATGAAATTTTATCACCTATTTTTAACTCTAAACGATACGGATTATTGTTGAGTTTCCCTTCAAACTTCTTCTCATTTCTTTCAGTGATTTCTACCCACATTCTTTCACCATTAAACCCATCTTCTTTCTCATTTTTAGTTACAAAAATTAACTTTACCAAATCTCCAATCTTTAATTTCTCCAACACTTCTGAGCTAGGAAGGTAAAATGTATATGGTGCTCCTTTATTTAATTCATAAACATTATCTAAGTACCAAGACATATTTTTCTCTCCTCAAAAACTTTTTACACTCATATTTTTTAAATAACACTATTTTTTCTTCCGGCAAACTACTACCATTGAATAACAATCTTCCCCTAACTCATTTCCTTCCCAATCATTATATATATGTAATAATTCAAAACCATTCGCTACTAATAATCTTTCTAACTCCTGCGGATACGTATAGCGAAGATCTATCGTTGTTTTCAGTTCCTCTACTAGTACATCGTCCTCATAAAACCTTCTTGTTGTTATGTAGTGCTGTATTTGCTGAATTGAATCATATGTCATTTCAGTATATAGATTATATTTTCTTCCCTTTTCATCACTAACAGTTGTCCAATATTCTTCTGTAGATGGTTGTATTAATTCTTCTTTTGAAGGAAAACGTGTATCGAATATAAATATACCATTGTCAGCTAATACGTGATGAATAGATGTTAATAACTGATTTTGATCTATATTCGTGAGAAAATGCTGGAACCCGTGTCCTACCATAAATGCTAACGGAATCGTTTCTTCAATCTTCAATTGTAAGCAGTCTTGTTGTAGCCATTTGACCTTCTTACAATCCGTAGATTTTTTCTTTGCTTCAGCAAGCATGCCTTCATGTATATCTACACCAATCATTTGATATCCGTTTTCTATAAATGGAATTGTAACCCTTCCTGTCCCGCAGGCAATATCTAAAATCCATTCATTTTGTATACTTAGTTTTTTCGCCCATGATAGTAAGAACGGAAAATCTGACAAACTTTTATTTTCTACATCATATCGTTTTGGATTTTCATATTCAGATAGACTCCATTTTGTTTGCAAACTTATTCCCCATTTCATATTTTCACTTAAATTCAATATATAAATTATAACGAATCGTCAGTTTTTTCTCTATAATCAAACACAATTACTTGGACTAATCTAACTTTACTTTTCGTAAGCTAAAAATAAGTGGTAGAATCGGAGTGTGATACTATGGAACGATTATGGATTCCAATAATTGTTACGTTTTTTTCATTTGGCGGATTACTATTAGGCGGTGCGGTTGGCATTGCTACGCGCCAGTTAATTGAAGAAAAGATGCATCGTTTATACGCATTATGTGGGGGGATTTTACTTGGGCTTTTATCCCTTGAAATTATTCCTGAAACATTTTCAAGCTATGAAATAATTGGGCCTATACTTGGTATAGCTATCGGTATTTTAGTTATGAGCTTATTAGATAACTATTGTCATCATCCAATGATACATAAAAAAGATCAACAAGCTTGGCAAACTTTCCTTTTTCTCTCTTTCGCTATATTTATTCATAATTTGCCGAGTGGATTTGCTTTAGGTACTGCTTTTATTAATCATGCTGACTCTGCCATACCTTTTTTAATAGCAATCGTCGTTCACCATATTCCTGAAGGATTAGCATTAATTATCCCCTTTCTCTTTACAAAGCATAAATATATTTCCTTTTTATTAACAACTTTATTACTTTCCCTTATTCTCGGTACTGGGACGGTTTTTGGCATTTTGATGGAAGGAAAAGCTCTACATTTACAAGGGCTTATTATGGGAAGTGCTATCGGCTCACTTGGCTATGTAACAATTCATGAAATGCTTTGGAAAGCTAAGAAACAGCTCTCTTTCCTTACATTTCTAACTTGGGCAACTAGCGGTTTTTTTCTAATATTAGTGTTTACTCTATTAGCTGGACATCACTAAATTAAACAAAAAAGATAGCTGAAAACAATTTGTCTTCAGCTATCTTTCTTTATTTTTGTATCTCTCTATAGAAAGAAAAATCATTCACAGTAGATTGTACTCTTTTCTCTTCCTTCATTTCTGTATCCTTGCTCTTAGGTGTTCTTACATTGCCTAGTTTAATCGCATCTTGCATGCTATTACTGATTAGATTCCCTGACAAGATCGTCATACTATAGAAAGCGATTGGTATAAGTACTATCCATGTGTGTGTAGTTAAGTGACGAAAACTTAGCCCTTTACCCTTAGCAAACAAACTATAATCTTTCTCTAATTCTTCTTTAAACCGTAATAACAAAAGTTTAATAAACAATAATGTTGTTGGTATTGTAAGACATGTAATCGGTAACAAACATATCCTTTCTTCCCCTAATCCAGCCAGTTTGACTGGCATAAATCCTGTTTTTTGAAACATAATTACGACAAGAAGCTGTGACAATAAAACAAGTAATATATCCGGTATACTCTCAAGCGTGAGAAAAACCCCATTCCATATTCTTTGCTTCCTATGAGAACGCTGCAATACCCAAACGACAAGTACATACGCTATAAACAAAGATAGTAAAAAAGCTGACAAAAATACGATCATCGTTTCAATATAATGAATCCATATTTGCGGAAATAATTTTCTTGAGTCTCGTAACCCATATGTTATTTCCCCTGGTTGAAGTAACTTCTCTCCAAGAAATACAATTGTGTTCCAGAAACCGAGTAAATCAATTTACAATCCCTTAAATAATCGCGGTAGCGCACCTAAGCAGATTATACATAAGATTGCAGATAATAGTTGTAAACAAGTAATCCCACACCACTTAACAGTTCGCATCAACATAACTATTTCCCCTTACCATCAAATAGAATATTCTGAAATAAATAGATGTATTATATCTCTTCAGCTATACCCTGCACTTGCTTCTTCCCACTAGGTAAAATGGCTTGATATAAACACGTGACAAATAATAATAAGCCAAATAAAATAATAAACAATGTATCTGCACTAATCCATTTCGGGAACAACATTGCTATCGTACCGAGAGATAACAGTTGGAATCCTGTTGTTAATGGACTAAGTAAACTTTGTACACGTCCCATGAATGACTCTTCGACAATTTCATACATCCAGCCCATGATTGCAACATTAATAAATGGTAAAAAGAAAGTCGCAAAAGCGATACATACATAAAAAGACCATACGTGATTTACAAAGTAACACATACCAAAGAAGATCCCTGAGCCCGCCATTCCAAATACAATAATAGGTTTTGGTGCATATTTCTTACCTATACTTGTTGCTACTATACTTCCTATTAGTAATGAAATCCCTCCAACTACACCGCCTATCATTGCTAAACTTTCATACGTTACTGGAGCAAGTTTGTATTTTAATATGTAAGTAGTGGATACACTTAAAATGCCATTTAATAGCCCAAATACGATAAATCCTAGTAGTAATTTTTTTAAAGTTTCATTTTGGTATATATACTTAATCCCTTCTTGAAACTCTGTTATTAACATCTTCAAATTGACTTCTTTCCATTTTGTTCTACCATTTGGTAAACGAACTTTTTCTGGAATGGAGATTGTTTGAATCAAAATACCACTCATAATAAAAGTGAGCGTATTTACTAAAATGCTCCCGTAAATTCCAAAAATCCAGTACACCATCGTTGCAATTCCTACACCAAACAAAGCATACAAACTATTTACCATTTGATTCATACCCGCTGCTGCACCGTATTGGTCTGATTCAACTACTCCCTGTATCATCGACTGTTCTGATGGAGAGAAAAATTGTATACATGCATTTTCCAAAAGTCAACTACCCCAATTGAGATGAAACGTTTCAGTTGGGGATTGAGTTAGAACGCTAGGTCTTTTCGTCTATCGCTAGACAGTTGACGCTCTAGAATTCATGCCACCTTATGGTAACACCCCAAGTAAGTTTTTGGTTGGTACTTGAAACAAACAATCGTTTCCCCACTTGCACCACCCTTTCGAAAAAGAGCAGTTCTTCCTTCTGGAAGAAGCCACCACTCAGATGAATCCGGCGTGTACTACAAGCCCCGACAAGTCGAGTACACATGGATGGTTGACACACCCACTAAGCTATGCGCGAAGCAACAGCCTTACGTTTTTGCACTTCTAATAGAATCGGCGTTTTCACTTTGAGATTGTCATCACATTCTACAACTTTTGATTTTTGCAATATATTCAACGCACCATTAATATCAGCATGGATATATGTTCCTGCTTTACTTTGGTACAGACCACGCGTGAGTCGTTTTCCACTAAAGCAATAATGAGTTTTACCATCCTTAGACCAAACTGGAACCGGATCTTTATCAAGAAAACTAGCTTTTGAAGTATAGCTTTCTTCTTGTTTTAAAAATCGGATGCCTTCTTTTACACATTTATTCTCAATTGCTGCAATCAGTTTATGAAATGGGATTTGAACAAACTTTTGATTATTCTTTTTTTCCATATCAGGTTTTTGTTTCCAACCTGTGTTATACCCTACAACAATAGTATCTATATCGAATTCTTTCACTTTTTTAAACAACAGGCCTACCGTTTGTGAAATGTAACCGTTT